>JAHCJW010000045.1 GCA_026126125.1 Devosia sp. | reverse complement strand
TGTTCGCCTTGGGCGCCGTCATCATCCTGATCATTTTGGGCGTATGGCTGCTCAAGCTGATCTTCAAGGTGTCGAGCAACGGCCCACGCGGACGCAACCGCAGGCTCGCGGTGGTCGATAGCCGCGTCATCGATCAGAAACGGCAATTGCTGGTGGTCCGCCGCGACAATGTCGAGCACCTGATCCTGGTGGGCGGCACGCAGGACCTGGTGGTGGAAACCGGAATCGCCGTCGAGGAGCCGCCGGCCGCCCAGCCGACGCGCCGGCCCGTGCCCTTCGTGGGCGGCCGCAAGCCCGCGCCGGTGCCCAGCGTCGAGCCCAAGGCCGGCGAGAGCAAACCGGCCATCGTGCCGGCCTCGGCCGTCGCCGCCGGGCCTTCGGGCAATGTCGAGCGCCTGCGCGACGGCAAATCGCGCGAGCAGGCCCCACGCTCGCTGCGCCATACCGGCCTTCTGCGCCCCGTCAGCCAGCACGAAGCCGCGCCAACCGGGTATAAACCAGACATTTCGCCCGAGCCGACCCTCGACTCAGTTAAAGAGGGCGGAGCAGAACAGGCCAATGAAGGCGCGGGCCTTGACGAGAACAAGCAGAACGAAGCCAGCAAAAGTTAAGTTCTTCCGGTTTCCCGGCCAAAGGGCGCTGCTGTCTCTTGGCCTGGCCGGGCTGGTGGTGCTGGCCGCCGCCGGCATCGCCCAGGCACAGGACCTGTCGATCGACTTCGGCAACGACACCGCGCTGGTCGACCGCGCGGTGCAGCTGATCGGCCTGATCACCATTCTGTCGCTGGCGCCGTCGATCCTGGTCATGGTGACCAGCTTCACCCGCATCGTGGTGGTGCTTTCGCTGCTGCGCACCGCCATTGGCCTGCAGACCGCGCCGCCCAATTCGGTGATGATCTCGCTGGCGCTGTTCCTCACCTTCTTCATCATGCAGCCGACGCTGCAGCAGAGCTATGATCAGGGCATTGCTCCGCTGATGGCCGGCGAAATCGAATATGCCGAAGCCTTCGACCTGACTGCGGCGCCGCTGCACGCCTTCATGCGGGCCAATGTGCGCGAACAGGACCTTCAGCTGTTCTTCGACCTGACCGAGGCCGAGGTGCCGCTCGAGCCCGAGGCCATTCCCCTGCAATTGCTGATCCCGGCCTTTCTGATCTCGGAACTGCGCCGCGCCTTCGAAATCGGCTTCCTGTTGTTCCTGCCCTTCGTCATCATCGACATGGTGGTCGCCTCGGTGCTGATGGCCATGGGCATGATGATGCTGCCGCCGGTGGTCATCTCCCTGCCGTTCAAGCTGATCTTCTTCGTCCTGGTCGATGGCTGGTATCTGGTGGTGGGCTCGCTGGTGCGAAGTTTTACCAGTTAAAGCGGCGCGTTTCTTTCAGATCAGCTCCCGGCGCTTTTGCGCCTGTCTGCCGAGATGAATTGCCGGGACAAGCCCGGCAATGACGACGGCGGAGAAAATGGCGTCATGCCCCGCGGCCAAAAGGGTACAGCGCAGGGACAGCTTGGATCTACCGCGCCGAGGCCAGGCCCGATGGGTCGGAGGGAGTGACCGGGGCGAGAGCGCCCTGCCCTTCATAGGTTTCGCGATAGGCGGTGAGGAAGGCTTCAAGACCATCGCGTGCCGCGATCTGCGCCGCGACCTGCTTGAACTCGTTGCTCGTCACCTCGATCGGGCCGGTGATGTAGTCGAACATCGGCCATTCGGGCGAATTGACCATGGCGTCGGCATATTTGGCGCGCAACCGCGACAGCCCGGCGACGTCGGCGGTCAACACATAGCCGACCCCGGCCTGAATGATGTTCATCCGCGCCGGCTTGCTCAGCGGGGCCGTCAGCGCCCGCGCGCCATACAACGCCTCGATGCCCTGCCCGGCCTGGGTATAGCGCTTGGCCTGCCAATGAGCGTCGATGCGCATCAGCTCGACATCCTGCCCTTCAAGGTCGCGCAGAAGATCGAGAGCCAGCTGGTCGCGGCCGCCATCGAGCATGGCGCGCGCCTCGATGATGCGGCGCTGCCGCGCCAGCGACGCCGGCAGGTCGGGCAGGCGCGAATCGTTGAGCACGCGCATGGCGTCGGCCGGCTTGTGATTGGCGAGGTAGATGACCGCCAGGTCGGTCGCCACCTGCGTGTGCGCCACGCCGCGCAGGCGATTGTCGAGCTGGTATTGCAGCAGATCGATGGCCTGCGGCAACAGATCGACCCGCACCAGGCGCCGCGCCAGATTGCGGATCATCTCGTCACCCTGGGCGCCGGCCGGCGTCAGGTGGCGGAAATCGTAATAGATGCTCAACGCCTCGACCGGCCGGATGGAATCGGCCAGGCCGTGCAGGAACAAATCCGAGAAGGTGTCCTGCGCCGTTTCGCTCAGCAACTGCACCTGGCGGCTTTGGGGATCGCTGAGCATCGCCGCCTTGACCGCCTCGAACCCTTCCCGATAGGCGCCGGTGCGGAAATGCATGTCCGCCAGCATGGCCTGCATGCTCGCCTCCAGCCGGTCACCGCGCCAGAGCATGGCTTCGGCCGCCAGGGTCTGGGTGCCCCGGGCAAGATCGAGCCGCCCCTGCTGGTCGAGAATGCCCAGCGTGCGATAAACCGCTTCGGCCCGCGACGGCCGCACCTCGGAGGCGATCACCTGGCCATAGGTATCGATGGCATCCTGCAACCGTCCCTCGGCCTCGGCCAGACGCCCCGATAGCAGGTTGAACTCGGCGATCTGGTTGCCATCGAGAGCGGCGAACTCGACGTCATTGAGCATCTGCCCGGCCTGCTCGGTGCTGTGCTCCTCGATGGCGGCGCGTGCGGCGGAAAGATGGAATTTCTCCCGCACCCACGAGGGATAGCTGTCGGCAATGGAATAGGCCTGCACCGCGTCAGCCCGCGCGCCGGCGAAATCGTCCAGCGCCTCGCGGGCCATGGCGCGCCAGAACAGCGCATCCACATCCTGATCGAACCGGCTGTTATTGAGCGTTTTCAGCGCCTCTTCCGGCCGGCCCGCCATGACATTGGCGACGGCGCGGCTCATTTCGAGGCGCGGCGCCAAGGCCTTGTCACGCAGGGTTTTTTCAGCCACCCCGAGAACGCCGAGCGCTTCGATGGCCAGGCGATTGGCGAGGAAATAGCTGGACAATTCGAGACGCGCCACATCGCGCGCCCGGCCATCGCTGGCGGCGGCAATGGCTTCGAATTCATCGCGCTGCTTGCCGAATATGCCCGGATTGGGCTGCACCAGGGGACCAAAATCGAGGAAATTGGCCCGCTGCACCGGCGCCGAGGCGCCCAGATCCTGACGCAGGCCATCGAGGGACGAAACGGTGAGCCCATTGTCGAGGGAAATCACCGCCAGCGCGTTTTCGATGGCGACATCGAGATCCGCCGCCTTCGGGCGCACGACGAGGCCATGCACGCTGCGCAGCGCGGAAAAATCCACATAATCGAGCGATCGGGTCAGGCCCCGCGCCGGCGGATAGGCCGTGACCACCTTGAGCAGGTCGCCGACCAGGGGGTCCTGAAAATCATGCACGCGCGCCGGCCGGACGATATTGGCCACCATCTGGAACGAGCCCTGCATGTCGCGGCGGCGCACCAGATCCACCGGCTCGGTGGGTGTCATCATCACATCGCCCAGCGACAGCACCCAGGACTGCCCTTCCGAGCCCAGCGTCGCCATGCGATCCTGCGACAGATCGATCCGCACCAATTGCGTATCGGCCTCGGCACTGGAGGAGACGAAATCGGAGCTGATGACCTGCAACTGGCTCAGATCGGCGGGCGTGGCCACCTGGCTCTGGCTGTCGAACACCAGCCACACCGAGTCGCCGCGCCGAAACACGGCGGCCGGCGTATCCTGCTCGAACGGGAAGACGACGCGCACCGTGCTGCCCAGCATGGTCACGAACGGCGTGATCTTCGCCGGCGCCGCGGCATCGAGCGTGGTGGTGAGCTGGCCGGCATTGCCCGCCAGACCGGCGGCCACCGCCTGCGGCAGTTCGCCCGACGCCAGATTGGCCACCGTCAGCTCCGGCAGGCCTTGGCCCGCAATGTCGATATCGAGCACATATTGGCTGGGGGACGTGGCGTAAAACCGCGGGGCGACGCCCTTGGCCAGCTCGATTTCCACCGTGCTGCCATCGAGGGTAACGACATTCTTGACCTGGGCGACCTCGGCCGGCAGGTCGAGGAGCAAATCGCGCAGATCGACATCCACCGGCCACTCAAAGGCGATGCGGCCATCCTCGCCATCCAGCGTGAACGTGCCGGCGGTCGGAATGGTCCAGTCGAACTGCAGCCGCAAAAAGGTCGGATTGCGACCGATGCGCAGGCTGGCGCGGGGGTTCTGCTCGGCCACGACCTGCGCCTTGCGCTGCTGGTCGGCCCGCAAGGCGGCGCGGACGGCCTTGCGCTCCATCTCTTCCAGCACTTCCGGCGGCAGGGGCGGCGGCATGCCCTGCCAGCTCGAGGGCAGAAGATCGATGAACAGCTTGTCGCCCGCTTCGGTGCTGTTGAAATTGAAATTGGTCCGCAAGCCCAGCCGAACGCCCTTGCCTTCTGGGTCGACGCGAGCGACCGACAGATAATCGGGCATGGTGGCAGCCACGTCGGGCAGTGTCACCGCAACCCCGCCCTCGAAGGTGACCGTCAGGACACTGTTGGCCATGCGCAGCGTATAGGGCGGCAGGGTTTCGCGGCCGGGAAAGCTCAGGATCATGCGGCCATAGCCGTCTTCCTGCGTGGCGAAGAACTGGCCGACATCCTGGGCCCAGGCTGCCGATACGGCCATGACGCTGACCGAAAACATGGCCGCCGCAAGCCTGGCCCGCGACCGCAACCAGCCTGAACTGAACCTGATTTTCACGGCAAATGCCCGCCCGACGCCATAAGTGCACTTGGGGCTGACCCTAAAGGCGCATGCTTAACATGGCCTTACGGGGCGGCAAGACAGGCGGGAACGAGACAGGAAAACCGCGGCGCCGGGGCACCGCGGCCAAGGCGCGCTATTGTCCAACGATCTGCGGCAACGCCGCCAGGTCCGTCGGTCGCATCTGCTCGGGGTTCTCCGAGGTTTCCGAGGCCAGGCGGATGGTCAGCTCCTGCGCCCGCGTGGTGGTCATCGCCGCCAGGATCGGCGCCAGCTTGCGCGGCGTCATCATCTTGGCCACGCGGACCAGAACGTCGATCTCCAGCTCGTCGAAAATCGCCGCCGCGTCCTTGGGCTTCATGGTCGAATACATCGCCACGATGCTGGCGAACTGCTCCTGTTCGAGGCGCTTGCGCTCATCCACCAGCGAGGCGATCTGGGCTTCGAGCGCCGCCAGCGTCATGGTGCGCTCCTGCACGCGCCGCTCGGCCGCATCGACCAGCGAGGCGCGCAGGCTCAGTTCCTGCTCATAGGCCTCGAGCTCGGAACGGCGGGCGACGAGGCGATCGAGCAGCACCTGTTCAGTGAGGCTGGTTTCACCCACGGCCAGATCGACGGGGCCATTGGACTGCATCACCTGGGGCGTCGCATCGGTCAGCGGCGGGCAGCCACCGGGAACCACGGTCAATTGACCGCCCACCTGCTGCCCCTCGCCCGCAGGACGCGGCGCGCAGGCATTGTCGATGGCGACGCTGTTGGCGTGGTCGGCATTGAGCGGCGCCTCGCCGTCGGCAATGGCTGGGGTGCCGGCTTCACCATGACCACCGCTCTCGCCGCCCACGGTGGGGGACTGGTCAGCCATGGTGGGAGAGGCATCGGGCAGGGTCGGCTGCTGCGCGGTCGGAGTGCCCACGGGCGCTTCCGCCGCCGGGGCGCCGCCGCCGGCCGCCGCCGCCGGCGTAACACCGGAGAGCACGTAGTGTCCCTGGGTCACCAGGCCCGCCGTCTTGAGAACGAACAGCGCGCCGACGATCAGGATAACGACCGGAAGCAGACGAATATTGGTCACGCCGCAACTCCACGATTGCGCACCCGCGTCGACAATTGCTCAAGCGCCGCCCGTACCTTGTTCGACTCGCGGCCGCTATCGACCGGCGCCGCGGCGACCGGGGCAATCTCGCGCATGCCCGGCTGGCTGCTGCGCCCGGCGGCAGCGGTGATCTTGGCGATACGCTGCATCAGCGCATTGCCCGAATTGATGTGATTGGCCAACTGGACGCCAAAGCGTTCCGCTTCTTCAAGACGGGCGCTGAGCGTCACATCGGCCTCGACGGCGGTGGATTTGAGTTCCTTGATGGCCTGGTTGGCGAGACCCGTCGCCGTCACCAGATCGCCCACCATCAGGCGCAGAGCGTCGCGGTCGGCATGCAGCCGCGCCAGGCTGCGATTGAGAACCACGCAATAGCCAATCGTCAGCGCCAGAAGAACAGCGACGGCGCTTTCAATGAACAAACCAAGAGGCAACCCGAACATCATCGTCCTTCCACAGACTCATCAATCGCTTCAAAGGCCGCCATCGTCACCTTGGGCGGGTTGAGCGGGCGCGTCACACGCACCGAAACAAAATTTCCAATATGGCCCATAATGGCCTGGGTCAGATCGACATCGCCGCAGCGCAACTGCACCGGATCGGTCGGCGAGCGCTCGAACATGATCGTGTCGCCCGGCTTGATGTTGAGCAGGCGCGACAGGGGCAATTCCTGCTCGTGCAGCACCGCTTCGATCTCCACATCGGCCCGATAGATCTCGGTGGCCAAATGGCCCTCCCAGATCGGGTCGCGGCCGAATTTTTCGCCCATGAACATCTGCAGCAGCTGTTCGCGGATGGGCTCGATGGTGGCATAGGGCAAGAGGATCTCGATCTTGCCGCCGCGATCGTCCATCTCGATGCGCAATTCGATCAGGATAGCCGCGTTGTTGGGACGCGAAATCGCGGCAAAGCGCGGATTGCTCTCCATGCGCTCGAGCTTGAAATGAACCTGGGTCACCGGCTCGAAGGCGCGGTGGGTGTCATCCAGGATCAGCTCGATCATGCGCTGGGCCAGCGCCATTTCGATGGTCGTGTAGGGACGACCCTCGACGCGGACATTACCACCGCTGCGGCGGCCGCCAAGCAGCACATCGATCATCGAATAGATCAGATTGCTGTCGACGGTCAGCAGGCCGTAATTGCCCCACTCCTCCGCCTTGATGACCGAGAGAATGGCCGGCAGCGGAATGGAGTTGAGATAATCGCCGAACCGCACCGAGGAAATCGAGTCGAGCGAGACTTCGACGTTGTCGGAAGTGAAATTGCGCAGCGAGGTCGTCGCCAGCCGCACCAGGCGGTCGAAGACGATTTCGAGCATCGGCAGGCGCTCATAGCTCACCAGCGCCGAGTTGATCAGCGCCTGGACGCCGGAAAGCTCGACATTGCTGGCGGCCGCCGCGTCGAAGCCGAGAAGGTTGTCGATCTCGTCCTGGTTGAGCACGCGATCGACGCCATCGGCAGCGCCGGATTCGGCCGCCTGCAGCATGGCAGCCCAGTCTTCCATGCCCGGATCATCGGCGGCGGGAATATCGAAACCCGAATTCCCCGCGTCGAGGGCATCCAGGCCCCAGTCTTCGGAAAGCTTGTCTTGATCGGACGGACCAGCCATTACTGCACCAGAAGTTCCTTGAAGAGGATGCTTTCGACCCGAGCCGGATAGACGGCCAGGTTGACACGGCGCAGCAGCTCTTCCTTGAGACGATAGACGCCGGCCGAGCCTTCGAGGTCGCCCTTGCGCAGCTCGCGCATATAGACCTGAAACGCATCGACGACCTTGGCCAGGCGCGGCTGGATCTCGGTCATGGTGTGCTCATCGGCCACTTCGAGCGCAACGGTGAGCTTCATATAGTTCTGCTGCCCATCGGTGCTGCTCAGATTCACCATCATCGGCTCGAGATTGAAGATGAAGGTATCGGCCGGAATCGGCGCATCGAGATGGGCCTCGGCCGCGCCATGCGCACCGGCCGCTGCATCGCTGCTGCCCGAAGACAGGAAGAAGAACAGCCCCACACCACCCAGAAGGATCACGGCAGCTGCGGCGCCGATGATGATAAAGAGCTTGTTGATGCCTTTTTTGGCTGGCGCCTCGGCACCGATTTCCGCTTCTGCCGCCATTGTGAACCCTACCAAATGCCGCGCTTTTCCGGACGATTCCGGCTTCACCAGCAGCTAAAGCCATCTTGGTTAACGACTGGTTACTATCGCCGCGATTTGGGCACATTCTGCCGGGCAAAAACTGCCGACCGGCAGCTTCTCCCCACAGCAAGGCGCGCGCACCGAAAGTCGCAAGCTACTGTTTTTAAATGAAAAACCAGTCTGGCATGGTTTCTGCATTGTTACCTGCGAGGCGGCAGGCTTGGGGAAGTCGACCGTCTCGGGGACAGTTAACCGGGGACCGGGGATGATCGAAAACGCACAACTCATCAGCCTGTCGCGCCAGATCGCGTTGCAGCGCCAGATGGACATGGTGGCGAACAATATCGCCAACGTGAACACCACTGGCTTCAAGGCCGAACAGATGCTGTTCGAGGAATACAGGATGCCCGTGGCCTCCCATCGCGGCTTCTCCGGCGAAGACCAGTCGCTTGCCTATGTGCAGGACTGGGCGACGGTTCAGGATTTTGCCCCCGGCACCATGGTGCAGTCGGGCGCGCCGCTCGATGTGGCCATCATGGGCGAAGGCTTCTTCGCCGTGCAGACCGCCGCTGGCGAGCGCTGGACCCGGGCGGGCGCCTTCCAGCTCAACAATGCCGGCACGCTGGTCGATCTCTCGGGCAATCCGGTATTGGGCGAAGGGGGGCCGATCCAGTTCGGTCCCCAGGAATCGGACATCACCATTGCCGCCGATGGCTCGATCTCGTCCAGCGAAGGCCCCAAGGGCCAGTTGCGCATCGTCGAGTTCACCGAACCCCACGCCCTGGTCCGCCAGGGGTCCAATCTGTTTTCCGGCGGCACGCCGATGCCCAACCAGGGCTCGCGCGTCATGCAGGGCTTCATCGAACGCTCCAATGTGTCGGGCGTCGCCGAAATGGCGGAGATGATCCGCGTGACCCGCGCATACGAATCCATCGCGTCCCTGTCTCAGAAACAGGACGACCTTCGCCGCGACGCCATCCAGCGTCTCGGTTCCGTCAACGCCTGAGGCTGAGGACACGCCATGAAAGCTCTTTATATCGCATCGACCGGCATGAGCGCGCAGGAGCGCAATGTCGAAGTCATCTCCAACAATATCGCCAATATGCGCACCGCCGGCTTCAAGCGGCAGCGCGCCGAATTCGAGGACCTGCTCTACCAGCAGATCACCCGCGCCGGCTCGGAAACCTCGGACCAGGGCACGCTGGTGCCCGCCGGGCTCGAAATCGGCTCGGGCGTGCGCACCGTCGCCACGCCGCGCGTCATGAGCCAGGGCAGCGTCAACATCACCGAACGCGAGCTCGACATCGCCATTCGCGGCGAAGGCTTCTTCATGATCGACCTGCCCGATGGCCGCACCGCCTATACCCGCGACGGCTCGTTCGAGCGCAATCCCCAAGGCACGCTGGTCAATTCGAGCGGCTTTCCCATGACCGGGGGCATCACCATTCCGGGCGACGTGACCTCGGTCAGCATCTCCCCGAGCGGCGTGGTGCAGGGCTTTCAGGGCGGCAGCACGACGCCCCGCTCGCTGGGCCAGATCCAGCTCGCCCGCTTCACCAACAAGTCGGGCCTCGAATCGATGGGCGACAACATGTTCCTGGAAACGGCCGCCAGCGGCCCGGCCCAGGTCGGCCTGCCCAATGCCGACAGCAATGGCAATCTGCTGCAGAACTATCTGGAAATGGCCAACGTCAATTCGGTGACCGAAATCGCCGACCTGATCGCTGCCCAGCGCGCCTATGAGATGAACGCCCGCGTCATCTCCGGCGCCGACCAGATGATGCAGGCCACCAGCCAGTTGCGCTGATAGGAGGTCGTAATGCTCCGTTTCCGTTCATTGACCGCCGCGATCGGGTTTTCGCTGTTGACCGGCACCGCCTTCGGCGCGCCGATCCTGCGCGGCGACATCACCGTCGTCTCCCCCATCGTCACCGTCGGTGACATGTTCGAGGACGCCGGCGCCCTGGCCGAGACCGCCATTTTCGGCGCCCCGGCGCCGGGCACCACCGGCACGGTCGATCTCAACGCCATCCGCGCCGCCGCCGCGCGGATCGGCATCACCAGCTTTGCCGCCAACGGCCTTAATGCCGTGCGCGTCTCGCGCGCCGCCGCCGTGGTGGACGAAACCCTGATCAAGGACATGATCGTCGCCGACCTGACGGCGCGCGGCATCCTCACCGCCGGCATGCACGCCAATATCATGCTGTCCCAGCTCATCGACCCCATCCAGGTGTCGACCCAGGGCGAGGCCGCGCGCCTCGACACCTTGCGCTATCATCCCAGCCGCAGCGATTTCACCGCGCGCTTCCTGCTGGCCGGCGCGTCGAAGCCGCTCGACATTTCGGGCAGCATCGCCATGACCATCGACGCTCCGCACCTGGCCGCCAATCTGGTGGCCGGCACGGTGCTGATGCCCGACCATATCGTCATGCGGCCCATTCCGCTGCGCGACGCCGACAGCCTCGGCATCGTGCCGCTCGATCAGTTGGTCGGCAAGGCGCTGCGTCGCCAGAGCCGCGACGGCATGGTGCTGCGGGCCGCCGATCTTACCGAGCCGCTGGCCGTGTCCAAGAACGACCTCGTCACCATCGTCTATCGCCAAGGCCCCATGACCCTGACCGTCAAGGGTCAGGCCGTGACCAGCGCCGCCAAGGGCGCGCCCCTGCAAGTCATCAATCTCATGTCCAAGCGCATCATCAGCGCAACCGCCATCGCGCCCGGCACGGTCCAGGTGACCGCCGCCCCGCTGGCGCTGGCCGGCCTCTAATCGGGAATGCCCGCAATGAACCTGATCAAAATCGCCACCATCCTGACGCTCGCCGGCTCGCTCGCCGCCTGCAACACCATGGATCGCCTCGCCGATGTCGGCCGCGCGCCGGCCCTCACCGCCATCCAGGACCCGACGACGCTCGCCGGCTATCAGCCGGTGCGCATGCCGATGCCCGAGCCGATCGCCGACACCTATCAGTCCAACTCGCTCTATCGCACCTCGGCCAAGGGCTTCTTCAAGGATGAGCGCGCCCACCGCATCGGCGACATCCTGACCATCGTCGTCACCATCGACGACAATGCCAAGATCGACAACACCACCCAGCGCAGCCGCAATTCGACCAATTCGGCCGGCATGGGCGGCATTTTCGGCGCCGCCGTCACCAATATCTCGGGCGGCAGCGTCGACCCCGCCTCGGCCATCGACTTCACCTCGGGCATCAACGACGCCGGCGCCGGCTCGGTCAACCGCTCGGAAAGCCTCGAGACTTCGGTCGCCGCCGTGGTTACCCAGGTGCTGCCGAACGGCAATCTGGTCATCGAGGGCCGCCAGGAAGTGCGGGTGAATTTCGAGGTGCGCGATCTCATCGTCACCGGCATCGTCCGCCCCTCGGACATCCAGGCCAACAACACCATCCCCTCGACCAAGATCGCCGAAGCGCGCATCTCCTATGGCGGTCGCGGCCAGATCACCGACGTGCAGCAGCCGCGCTACGGCCAGCAGGTGCTCGACGCCATCCTGCCGTTCTGACGGCAATCCCCATTCGGCGGCGCTGTCCCCAATTCGCGCCGCCGCTCCCCGGACCGTCCAGAAGGATCGTCCGGCCAGGGCAGAAGCCCACGGCCGTCCCAAGAGGCGCAGCTCCCCGGCTGCGCCTCTGCCCTTTCCGGGGGCTTTTCTTTGCATTTTGCGCGGGTGGGGGACGATGGCATGGCGCGCGCCCTTGCCGGGCACGGACGGGTGTGAAACATCTCGAATATCTATACGGAGCCCGCCATGTCCTTCCAAAAACTCGATGATCTCGGCCGCAAGCTCGAAGCGCTGGAGCATGCGCTTTCCATATTGGGAGCGGACGAAGCCACCCATATGGCGGTGGGCGGCGGAGACAAACGGGCCGAGGCCATGGCAAGCCTGGCCGGCATGTACCACGCCCAGGCCACCGCGCCGCAGATCGCCGACTGGATCGGGGCGGCCAAGCAGGAAGACCTCAGTGACGAGCAGAAGCTGGCGGTTGGCGAGTTCGAGCGCAGCTATATCAACGCCACCTGCCTGCCCACCGAATTTGTCGAGCGGCGCACGGCCGCGACCATGCGCTCGGAGCAATTGTGGCGCGAACTGCGCGCCAAAGGCGATTGGGACAGCTTTTTGCCAGCGCTGGAAGGCGTGGTGGCGCTGGTGCGCGAGGAAGCGCAATTGCGCGCCGATGCGCTGGGCCTTTCGCCCTATGACGCGCTGATGGATCAATATGATCCGGGCAATCGGGTGGCCGATATCGACCCGATCTTTGCCGATCTCAAGCGGTTTTTGAGCGACTTCGTGCCCGAGGCGCTTGCGGTGCAGGAGGAGCGGCTGGCGAAGCGCCCGCGCAAGAGCCTTAACGGCCCCTACCCCATCGAAAAACAGCGCGAACTGGGCCTGGCGGCCATGCGCGCGGTGGGCTTCGATTTCACTCATGGCTCTTTGGCCGTATCGCACCACCCCTTCTGCGGCGGCGTGCCGAGCGATGTGCGCATGACCACGCGCTATCGCACCGATGAATTCCTCTCCTCGTTGATGGGCGTGCTGCACGAGACCGGCCACGCGCTTTACGAGCAGGGCCTGCCCAAGCAATGGTCGCACTGGCCGCTGGGCAAGGCGCGCGGCATGGGCATGCATGAAAGCCAGAGCCTGTTCGTGGAAATGCAGCTCTCGCGCAGTCCCGAATTCTGGGAATTCATGCTGCCGCTGGTGCATCAATATCTGGGCGCCGACGCCATTCCGGGCTGGGAGATCGCCGACATTCTCAACGAGGTCAATCATGTCGAGCGCGGCTATATCCGCGTCGATGCGGACGAGGTGACCTATCCACTCCATGTCATCCTGCGCTACGAACTGGAGCAGGAACTGGTGGCCGGCAAGCTGGAGGCCAGCCAGATCCCCGAGGCCTGGGACGCCAAGATGACGGAATATCTCGGCATTTCGACGCTGAACGACCCTAAGGACGGGCCGATGCAGGACGTGCACTGGCCGGGCGGCGCCCTGGGCTATTTCCCAAGCTACACGCTGGGCGCGATGATCGCGGCGCAGCAATGGGCGGCGATGGAAAAGGCGGTGCCCACGGTGAAGACCCAGGTGCGACAGGGGGATTTTTCGGCGGTGAACCAATGGCGCTCCGCGCAGATCTGGAGCCAGGCATCGCGCGCCTCGACGCCGGCGCTGATCGCACAGGCCACGGGCGAGCCCCTCAACGCAGATTATTTCAAGGCGCATCTGAAGCGGCGCTACGGCAGGTAGGAACGCAGGCTCAACCATGGCCCGTCTGGGCGCTGAGGCCTCGCCGCCTCGCGCCGATATTTGCCGGGCCGCTGTCGAAAGACAGCCCGCTGGTTCGTCGCAAGGCAGGCGGGCGATATTGCCCGGCAATGACGAGGAACGAGAAATGCGTGTCATGGTGTTTGTGAAGGCAACGGCCGACAGCGAGGCGGGCATGAAGCCCCAGCCCGAAATGCTCGAAGCCATGGGCCGCTTCAACGAGCAGTTGATCGATGCCGGCATCATGCTGGCCGGCGACGGGCTGAAGCCAAGCTCTCAGGGCAAGCGCGTCGCCTTCAGCGGCAAGGAGCGCGCCGTCATCGACGGCCCATTTGCCGAGACCAAGGAACTGGTCGCCGGCTATTGGCTGTGGGAGGTCCGCGACATGGACGAGGCGGTGGCCTGGGTCAAAAGATGCCCCAACCCGATGCCGACCGACAGCGAGATCGAAATCCGTCCCATTTATGAGCTGGCAGATTTTGCCGAGCAGATGTCACCGGCGGCGGAGGCCATCCACGAGGGCAATCGCAAGCGGATGGAGTAAGGCTGTCCCCAAACAAAAAAGCCCGCATCGCTGCGGGCTTTTCGGGTTCGTCTACTCGTCGCGGTATACCTTTTCGCGGCGCTCGTGCAGCTCCTGCGCTTCCAGGCTCAACGTGGCGATGGGGCGGGCATCAAGGCGGGCCACGCCGATCGGGTCGCCGGTTTCCTCGCAATAGCCATAAGTGCCGTCATCGATGCGCTTGATGGCGGCGTCGATCTTGGCAATCAGCTTGCGCTGGCGATCGCGTGTCCGCAATTCGAGGGAGCGATCACTCTCGGAACTGGCCCGGTCGGCCATATCGGGATGATTCTGGCTCTCCTCCTGCAGGTTCTCCAGCGTCTCCCGGCTCTCCCGAAGAATCTCTTCCTTCCAGGCCAAAAGCTTGCTCCGGAAGTACTCGCGCATGCGCGGGTTCATAAACGGCTCGTCTTCACTGGGCCGGTAGTCCAATACATCAACCGAAGACATCAGCAGACTCAACTCCAATGCGCCTCTAGGCGGCCTATATAGGCCCCCGCTTACCCTGCGGCAAGCATCGATCTTTCCCAAGCTTAATTTGGAAAAATCCCTTTATATCAAAAGACTAGCGCAGGGCTGACAACATTTTGATGAGGCAGGCGGCAGATTTGATCGGCAAGGCCGCCCTAAAGCGGCGGAAAGCGACCGAGCTTGGCCAGTTCGACGCGAACGCGCAACTCGATCTCATCGAGCACGCCATCAAGGCCCGGCTCCACTTTTTCGCGCAGGGCGGTCACCTGTTCGGCCAAGAGATCGAGCCGCTCGGGGGTGACATTGCCCACCAGCAGATCGGCTTTGACCTCCTCAAGCAGGTCGAGCAGGGTCGTGCCGCGCCGGACCGCGCGCCGGCGGCCGGACAAGGCGTCGCCCACCCCCTGCAGCGCCAGAATCGCATCGAGCGCGGCCAACGGCATGACGGGCGTGGCAGCGGCAAGGCGCGCCGGGGCCGCTGCCCCCGAGAGCGAAAACGCCTGTCCCGAGGCATAGCGCGCAACGGAACCACGGCTTGCAACACCAGACAGACGATTGGCGGCTTCAATACGCACGGACTTCATAACCCCCAGAAAATTCCGCTCCCGGCAAAATCTGCCCGACATGGTTAATACCCACTTAATGAGATCGGCAAGAATTGCTCAGCACACGGGAAAAAGCGGAGGGCCGGAGCCTAGAAATCACTTTTATTGATTATAAATCAGATACTTAAGCTATTTTCAACGAACTGGCACGGTTCTCGCATTGTCTGAGGCAAAGGTTGCGCCATGGGGATGGCCGCAACGCCGAGCCGGGGATGACAATGCCAAATCGCTTCTTTCGTACCTGCCTTGCCGCCGCGCTGAGCGCGGCCATGGTGCTGGCGCCGATCAGCCAGGCCATGGCGGCGCCCGCCCGCATCAAGGACATCGTCGACATCGAAGGCATCCGTGAGAATCAGCTGGTGGGCTATGGCCTGGTGGTTGGCCTTGATGGCACGGGCGACAGCCTCAACAACTCCCCCTTCACCCGCCAGTCGCTGCAATCCATGCTCGAAAGACTGGGCGTCAACACGCAGGGCGAAAATGTCCGCACCGCCAATGTCGCGGCGGTGATGGTGACGGCCAACCTGCCGCCCTTCGCCACGCAGGGCTCGCGCATGGACGTCTCGGTCTCCGCGCTCGGCGATGCCGACAGCCTGCAGGGCGGCACGCTGCTGGTAACGCCGCTGGTCGGCGCCGATGGCGAGGTCTATGCCATCGCGCAAGGCTCGGTGGCCATCAACGGTTTCAAGGCCCAGGGCGACGCCGCCTCGATCGTTTCGGGCGTGCCCACCACCGGCCGCATTTCCTCGGGCGCCCTGATCGAGCGTGAAATCGGCTTCGAGCTGGGAACGCTGCACACGCTGCGCCTGTCGCTGCGCAATGCCGATCTGACCACGGCGCGCCGCATCGCCATGGTGATCAATGATTTCATCGGCGTGCCGACCGCCGTTCCCGAAGACCCGGCCACGGTGCGCCTGACCCTGCCCAACAATTTCAACGGCAATATCGTCGACCTCCTGACCGATATCGAGCAGCTGATCGTGCAGACCGACCAGTCGGCCAAGATCGTCATCGACGAAAACAGCGGCATCATCGTCATGGGCAAGGATGTGCGCGTGTCGAGCGTCGCGGTGGCCCAGTCGAACCTGACGGTTTCCATCGCCGAAAACCCGGAAGTCTCGCAGCCCAACCCGTTCTCGATGGGCCAGACCGAAGTGGTGCCCAACACCTCGCTCAACGTCACCCAGACCGATACCGCCATGCAGCTCGTGCCCGAAAGCGTCACCTTGCAGCAACTGGTCGACGGGCTCAACGCGCTCGGCCTGTCGCCGCGCGATCTGATCGCCATCTTGCAGGCCATCAAGGCCACGGGCGCCCTCCAGGCCGAAATCGAGGTGCTGTAATGAACATCACCCTGCCCCAGACCAAGCTCGAACCGGGCCAGATCCACCGGCTCAAGCAGCAGGCGGAAGAACTCGAGGGCGTGTTCCTCAATCTTCTGACCAAGGAAATGTTCGCCACCGCCAAATCCGACAATGGCTTCGGAGGCGGGTTCGGCGAAGAAACCTGGCGTTCCATGCAGGCCGAACAACTGGCCAATTCCATGGCCCAGAATGGCGGCCTCGGCATCGCCGACCAGCTTCTGGGCGACATGATCGCCATGCAGGAAGCCGCTCAAACAACCCAATCGCGTGCTACAGGAGTATACCGCTGATGTCTGCCGCAGCCGATCGTATTGCGTCGCTCGACAGCCTGCCCGCCCTTGATCTGTGCCAGCAGGCAGAGACAGCCCTGCAGGCCCTCGTCACCATGATGAACGAGGAAACCACCCTGCTCCGCGCCGGGCATTTCCGCGAGGCCGGCGGCCTCACCGCGCAAAAGACGGTGCTGGCCCAGGATTATGTGGTGTTCGCCCGCGCCGTGCAGCGCCAGAGCGAGCGGCTCCTGGCCGAGGCGCCCGAGGCGCTCGACCGCCTGCACAAGAACCACGACAGCCTCGCCACCCAGATGGCCGAGAACCTGAAGGTGATCGCGACGGCAAAGCACCTGGCCGAGGACCTGCTGACCGATGTGGCCGAAACCGTCGGCCACAAGGATCGCACCCGCACCTATAATCGCAACGGTCAGGTCAGGCAGCCCAAATCCGCCTCGGCGCGCGGCATCGCCGTCAACCGGGCACTCTGAGAGGTTCCCACCCCACCGCCGCTGCGCTTGCGCCGCCAAGGCGACCCGCTCCAGAAGGGGCGTCGATAATCACAGCCGGCCAAAAGGGCTTCCGCAGGAGCGGGGGCCCTTTTTTTGTTGAGGACACGGGAGGATTTGACGCCGCTCCCATCCCTTGTTTGCGCATCGGATGACCCGAAAACCGTGAGAACACTTTTCGGACCGATGCTCTTGCGTCAAAAATCGCGGTGCCGGCCTATGGTGAACGAAAGCCTCCAAAATCCTGAAGGCTTGGTTAAAATCCTTCCTTCGGCGGGAAAGGGACGGTAGCACCCTGTTCATAGCCTGGCTGTGGCCAATTGTGGCTCCAGGACAGGATCATGAGCGCCAGAATCGCGCCGAGGATCGATACGATCCGTATCGGCTTTTCGCCGCAGCATCCCAAAAAACACCCGCGCCAGCATCGGCGCCCCGGCAAACCACCGGACGACAAGCCGCCGCCCCATCCCACCGCCGCCGATCTCGTGGTGAACGAAACGCAGGTCGCAGAGGCGTTGCCGCCCGAAACACTGTTCGAAGCGGCTTTGCTCAACAACAACCGGCCGCTGACACCATACGAAATCGCTCAGAGGCTCAGCCGGCAATGGGTGTCGCCCTCCTCGTCCTTTCCCTTGACCGACAAGACGATCTGAAGATCGGCACATGACACCAAAAACCCGGGATGGTCCGCCATCCCGGGCTTTTGTTTTGGCTCGCCGCGTTATTGCCTGGCTTGCCCGGGCAATCCGAACCATCGCATGGACCAGCCGGGTAAATCGGGCGGTGACGATTGCCGAGAAGCCGCTTCTCTCATCAAGGCCCCCCAAACAAAAGGGCCCGCCACGAATGGCGGGCCAAGTCAGTGAAGTAAGGCTTGGATTTTAGCGCAGCAGGCTCAGGGCCGTGGCTTCCGAGGACTGCATGATCGAGAGGGCGGTCGTCGCCATCTGCTGGCGGGTCTGGAGAGCGACGAGATTGGCGGCTTCCTGATCCATGTCGGCGGAGGTCAGATTGGTCGAGCTGGCCTTGAGGATGTCGGACAGCGAGGCGTTGAAGTCCTTGCGGGCCGAAATGATCGACTGGTTCGAGCTGAACGAGGCGGCGGTGGCCTGGAGCGAGTCGCCGGCAGCGATCAGGGCATCGAGAGCATCGTTCACCGCTTCATCCGTCTGCCAATTGGCGCCGGCGGCAACAATGTTCAGCGTCTCAGCACTCACAGCATTCCCCTGAATGGTCGTGAAAGAAGAACCGTCTTCATTAAGCGCCAGCTTGATCTTGTCGCCATTGAGCAGATTGGTGCCGTTGATCCCAGCGTCCTTGGCGATGCGGGTAATTTCGGAGCGAAGGGCGTCGAACTGCTTGGCCAGGGCTTCGCGGGTGGCGTTGGGCTTGAACTGGGTGCTGCCGGCGGTGTGGCCGATCGAGGCGAGGCCGCTACCCGACAATTTGACTTCGTTATTGTCCTTGGCGGTGAAGGTCAGCTTGCCGTCCTTGATCGCGGCGGTGATGCCGAGATCGGCGTCGCCATTCACGTCGTCGATCAGATCCTGCACGGTATCGCCACTTGCGGCAGTGAAGGTGAGGGTTTCGCCACCCGACTCGAAGGTGAAAGTCTGCGTATCGGTCAGCGTTGTCGCTGCGGTGACATCAGTGGTGCCGGTGCGGCTGGCCTGGTCGGAGGCCGAGGAGGTCAGCGCCTGGCTGGTGAGACCACGGGCTTCCTTGATCAGCCCCTGAATGCCCTTGATGCCTTCGCTGGCGGCCTTCATCGAGGACTGAGCGGCGTTAATATTGTCCATCAGAGCATCAATCGAAGCAGCACGGGAATCCATCGAAGAGGCAGTAAAAAACTTCGAGACATTGTCGAGCGGGCTATTCACAGCCTTGCCGGTCACGAGACGATTTTGCGTGGCGGCCATCTGCTCTGCGACGTTACGCAGGACGGTGAGACCGGTACGGGCGTTCGACGAAAGATTTACTGCGCTCATTGTTTGGACTTCCTGTTCCAGAGTTTTTTCTTCCGGCGTTTCTTGCCGGCGAGATCAGGTTTAGGGTCCAATTCCTGCAGGCCCCTCTCGGGAAACCGCGCAATTTATTTCAAATTTTATCGAATTCCGGCGGCCCTCAAATTGGTGGCACGGCAAGGCGCGCACCAGTTTTGCCGATGCCTATAGAAGGGGTGGCAGGAACGATGAGCTGTGGCCCGGGCCATATGGCCGCCACTTTCCATAGTGAAGGTCACATTAAGCAGATTGTGGCATAGGAAGGGTGCTCCGAGCCGGTCAAATCTCTGGTGTCCTGCGATCCCGGCTGTTACCGCTTATCAAGTCCGCCAATCGACCGGCGGCATTCCCAGAACAGGAAACCCAAAAGCCATGTCCCTCAAAGTCGAGCTCAAGCCCGGTGAACGCCTCATCATCGGCCAGTGCATCATCACCAATTCCGATCAGCGCACCCGGCTCTTCATCGACGGCAAGGCCCCTATCCTGCGCGAGAAGGACATCCTGACCGTGGCGACGGCGGACACGCCGGCCAAGCGCATCTACCTGGCCGTCCAGCTCATGTATCTCGAGGATGACACCGCCCGGCTGCGTGAGGAATATTTCCGTCTTGTCAATGAGATAATTCAAGCTGCCCCCTCAATGATCTCGCTGATCAACGGCATCAACAACGAGATTTTAACCGGCCAGCTGTACAAAGCTCTCAAGGCAGCCCGGAAACTAATCCAGTACGAACAGGACCTTCTTGCAAATGTATCATCAGGGAGCGCAGGCCTACCAACAGGTGGCCCGCAAGACGGAAGCCCCGCGTGACCGCGAAGCCAATCTCTTGTCACGGGCCGCTGCCAACCTCCAGCTCATTCACGATGCCTGGGAGCTCAAGCAGGAAAGCCTGAACGAGGCCCTGCTGTTTAACCGCCGCATCTGGAATATCTTCCTCACCTCCGTCACCCGCGAAGACAATCCGCTTCCCGCACCTGTCCGCCAGAACATCGCCAATCTCGGCTTGTTCGTGATGAACGAGACGCGCGAGCTGCACATGGAGCCGAGCCAGGCCAAGCTGCTGCCGCTGATCAATATCAACCGCCAGCTGGCCGCCGGCCTGCGCGGTGCCGGCGAGGCATAAGACCTCTCCTCCCAGCCATCGCCTCGACGCGATATGCAAAAGCCTCCGGACGCAACCGGGGGCCTTTTTTTTGTTTTCGGCCCTCAAAACCGTCGCGACATTGCCACGAAAGCTGCGAACCGCTGCCTCGAAACAAAGATCCCCGCCTGCGCGGGGATGACGCCGTGTAACAAAAAAAGCGGGGCATTTCGCCCCGCTCGATATTGGCCTTCTGGCCTTGTTCGTACGCCTTCTGGCGTCGGCCGCCAGAGGCTATTTCAGATAATTGACGAGGCTCAGATTGGCCACCGAGGCAGTGGTCTGATAGCTCGCTTCAAGGCGTGTCTTGAGCGCCAGGAGCTGCATCACCGTCTCTTCCATGGTGACGGTTTCGACATCGGAGAGCAGCGTCTGAAGCTGACCGGTAAAGGCCGTGTTGCGGGCGGCCGCCCCACCCACGGTAGCGCGAACGACGCCCAGCTCGAGCGCGATGCTTTCGACCGAGCCCTTGGCGGTCGCCGTGTCGCTCGAGGTCTTGGTCATCTGCCGCTCGACCATGGCGCTGAACCGACCCTTGGAGGTGGTGTCGTTGATGTCGTATTCCTGGATGCTCATCGCCGCCAGGGTTTTGACCATTTCCAACAGCCCGGTTTCGTTGGCGCGCACGCCATAGCCCACCTTGGTGGCGTCATCGACCTTCGCCGTCGCCGAGAGGCGTGGATTGTCGCTGCTGGTGCCCACCTCGCCGGTATACCACCGCACCGTGGCGCGGGGCGTGTCACCGCCGGCAACGTCCACATAGTCGGTCGCATATTCGGCGCCGCCCGGCGGACCGGTGGGGATGAGAATGCGCCGGGCTTCCCCATCGGGGGTGAAGAAGTCGTCCGCCGCCGCATAGGTCGAGGCGGCGACCAGATCGGTCTTGCTGGTATCGTCGAGCTGCAGTTTCAGCGCCGCCTCGAAATTGGCGGCGGTTTCCGCCGCCGAGCTGCCGATCACGAACTGGCCGACGATGGGCTCCCGGCTGACCGCCTGCATCTGGAGGGCCTTGGTCGTACCATCGGGCATGTTGAGCGTGAGGGTGATCGACTCGCCGGCCCGCGGAATGCCGAGAAAGTCGACGGTCATATTGGCTGGATTGCCCGAGGTCGCGGAGATGTTGACCTGGCTGCTGGTGGTCGAGCCGGTGGCCAGCTTGTAGCCGAAGGAGGTCGCCTGCTCCTCGATGGTGACGCTGGTGTTCGTCGTCGTCGCCGACAGCCGGCCGAGCTTTAACGGCGCATCGAGCGCGCCGAGCTTCTCCCCGATCAGGCCCTGGAGATTGGCCATGGCCTGCTTGCGGCTGGTGCCGATTTGATATTCGGGCGGATTGGCGTTCGGATCGGCCGTGCCGGTCACCGCCTTGAACTGGTGATCGGTGGTGACCCCATCCGGCCCCTTGATGCCGATGGTGATGATCTCGCCATCGGCCGGAACGGTGTCGAACTTGATCGAAATGGCATCCATGCCGTCCGAATAGCCGATGACCTTCACATCGGAATCGTTGGACGAGAAGACCTTGAAATTCTCGAGATTGCCGAGCTTGCGGCCCATCAGATCTTCAAGATTGCCCGCCGTCTGCTCCAGCGTCGAGCCGATCTCGTATTGGGGGGGCGTGGCGTCCGGATTGGGCGTGGTGCCATTGGCCACGGCGGTGGCGGTGAACGTCGCCGTCGACCCATCCCGGCGGGTCATGGTGAAGGTGATGTTGTCGCCCGGCGCCGGCTGGGTCGTCACCTGCACCGTGGGCGCCAGCGGATCGGCCGTCGGGCCGCTGGTCTGGGTGCTGGCGGAATTGCCCGAGATCGACATGATCTTGTAGCCGAAGCGCTCGAACTCGGCGGAGGAAATCACCAGCGTATTTTCCCACGGCCCGCGGATGGTCGTGCGCGGCAGAGCGACATTGGACAGCGTGTCATTGCTGTTGGCGCCCTGATCGGCCTTTAGCCGCTCGCCCGCCACCGTCAGATAGCCCGCCGAGGTGCCCTCGCCATGCATGATCTTGTCATAGGTGGCGACCGGCGGCGCGTCGGTCTTGTTGCCGCCCATCAGATAGCGGCCCGCGACGCTGGTGTTGAGCGTTTCGAGCAGCTGCGACAGGCGGTTCTTCGAGTTCTGCTGCAGGCTGACCATGGTGAGATTGTTCTCGCCGAAGCTGGTCGGGGTCGCCGAAGTGCGCGTCTCCGATTTCAGCTTGCCGATCGCCGTCATCGCCTGATCGAGGAAATTGAGCCGCAGATTGACCGTGTCGATATTGGCCTTGAACGAGTCGAGCTTGGTCAGCCGCCCGCGCGTGGCCAGCGACACCGAACGATCGCTGCCCATTTCGGCAAGGGTCTGCGCCTTCTGGCCATCGCCCAGCTGCGTCTGCAGCTTGCCCAGCTGGCCCTGCATGGTGGAGATCGCGCTATAGCCGGCCTTGACCGGATACATGGATTTGTTGACGAGCATGTTTGGCAATCCCCTTATCTGAACGACTGCATGAGGGTGTCGAGCAGTTCCTGCACCACCGAGGCCACGCGGGCATTGGCGGCATAGGCGTTTTGCAGCTCCATCAGCC
>JAHCJW010000044.1 GCA_026126125.1 Devosia sp. | reverse complement strand
AGCCCGTTTTTCACGAGATCAGAATGCCGCTATCGACGGGCAGCATCTGGCCGGTCGTGCGGCAGGATTCGTCCGAGGCGAGGTAAAGGGCGGCATAGGCCACGTCGATGGGCTCGGCGAGGCCGAGGAGATAGGCGTCCCACTGCTTCTGGAGATGCGGTTCGGCTTCATAAAAGCGCTTGATGCGCTCGGTGGCGACTGCGCCGGGCACGACGACGTTGACGCGGATCCGGTCTGGGGCAAATTCGACAGCCATGGAGCGGGTGAGGGCGATCACTCCGCCCTTGGCAGCGGTATAGGCGTCGCGATTGGGCAGGCCCATGGCGCCCATGATCGAGGCGGAATTGACGATGGCGCCGCCGCCGCGCTTGCGCATCAGGGGAATAGCGAAGCGGCATCCCAGGTAGGTGCCGAAGAGGTCGAGCTTGATGCAGCGCCAGAATTCCTCGAGCGGCGCGTCGGTGACCGGGCCGTCCTGAGACGAGGAGCCGCCGGCATTGTTATAAAGGATGTCGAGCCCGCCATAGATCTCGGCGGTGCGCTCGAGGGCGGTGGAAAAGCTTTCGGGGTCGGTGACGTCGGTGGCGATGAAGCAGGCGACATGGCCTTCGGCCGTGATCTCGGCTGCAAGGGCCTCGCCGCGCTCCGCGTTGCGGCCGGCAATGACCACTTTTGCCCCTTCCTGAGCAAAGAGGCGGGCGGCGGTGGCGCCGATGCCGGAGGTGGCACCGGTGATGAAGGCGATCTTGTCGTTCAGGCGGGCCATGGATGATCCTCTTTGGATCAGGGTCGGAGGCGGCAAAGAGATTTTCATCGTCCGGGGGGACTAGGCGGGGGCGGCGGGGCTGGGCGATGGTGACGCCTTGTCCGCGTGCCATGGAATCGGAGACTGGCTTGAGTTCCCACATTATCGCTTTTCGCGGCGTTACACCGGACATTGCGCCCGATTGCTTCATCGCGCCCAATGCCGCCATTATCGGAGCGGTGACGATCGGTGCGGGCAGTTCGATCTGGTTTTCCTGCGTGTTGCGCGGGGACGTCAATGCCATCCGCATCGGGCGCAATTCCAATCTCCAGGACGGGACGGTGGTGCATGTGGGCGATCCGCCCCATAGCGTAAGCATTGGGAACAATGTGCTGATCGGGCATCTGGCCATGATCCATGGCTGCACCATCGAGGACGGGGCCTTTATCGGCATGCAATCGATGGTGCTCGATGGGGCGGTGATCGAAAAAGGGGCGTTCGTGGCGGCCGGGAGCCTGGTGCCGCCGGGCAAGCGCGTCACGGCCGGCCATCTCTGGGCCGGACGGCCGGCGCGGCCGATCCGGAAGCTCACCGAGAAGGATTTGCATATGCTCGCGGTGGGAGCGCCCCATTATGTGGCGCTGGCGCAGGAATTTCGGCAAGGCGAGACGGATCGGGACTGCCATATCGTCCAAGCGGACGATGCCGAGGGGGCGACGGGCTAACACACTCGTGCCAAAGCAATGGGAGGAGACTAGAGATGACTAACCGGGCACATAAGGGCAAGGGCGCCACGCTGCGCAACCTCGCGCTTGGCCTTTTGTCGGTGACGGCCCTGACGGCCGGTATCGGTGGCGCGCTGGGCCAGGAAACCATCAAGATCGGGGCGATGACCTCGCTCAGCGGGAGCGGCGCGCCGCTCGGCAAGATCACCGAGACCGCCTGGCGCCTGGCCATCGACGAAATCAACGCGGCGGGCGGCATCGCCGGCAAGCAGGTTGAGCTGATCCTGGCCGACACCCAGACCGACCCGACCCACGCCGTGAGCGAAGCAAGGCGCCTGGTCGAGAACGAAAAGATCGCCGCCATGGTCGGCCCGATCACCAGCCAGGAAGTGATGCCGGTCACCGCCGTCACCACCGAAGCGAACCTGGTTCAGATCTCGACCGCCGCCTCGCCCGATATTTCGCCGCAGATCGCGCCTTACCACTTCTCGAACTCGCCCACCGGCGTCAACCAGATGATCCCGGCGATTGAATATGCGACCGGCACGCTGGGCTATACGAAACTGGCGCTGATCTCGGACAATGGCGGCATGTCCAAGGCCGCGGTCAACGAAATCGCCGCCTATATGACGACCATCGGCCTCGAGCCGGTCGGGGTGCAGGAATTCCCTTTCCGTACCGAAGACATGACCCCGCAGTTGTTCTCGCTGCGCAATTCGGGCGCCGAAGCGGTGCTGCTGCTCAACTCGCTCGGCGACGACGCGCGCAAGATGCTCCAGAACCGCGACGAAATCGGCTGGGAAGTGCCGGTTTTCGGTAGCCTCACCACCACCAACTACGCTGCCGGCAACGTGCAGGTCATCGGTGAAGAAGCGTTCAACGGCGTCAACAGCGTGCAGTTCGTCGGCATGACCTATTGCCCGAGCGACCCGGTTGGAGAATCGGCATTTGCCAAGTTCGCCGCCCGCGCCGCCGCCGCGATCCCCGATCTCGACAAGATGGGTGGCGCCGCCGGCATCACGCCCTACTATATCGAGCCCTTCATCCTGAAGGCCGCGATCGAGGGTGCGGGCAGCACCGATGGCAAGGTCCTGGCCGACTGGATCGTGGCCAATGCCGGCAACATCGATTCCATGATTGGTGAATTCACCGCCAGCGATACGAGCCACTTCCTGCCTTCGAAGAACGCACTCGTCGTGGTCAAGACCCCCTACAAGCAGCGCGAAGACGGTTTGACCGAACGCGTCGACTGCCAGAGCTAAGACCTAACGGGATTTAGAACCAAGGCGAAGGCCGGGCAGCGATGCCCGGCCTTTTCGTTGTCTGGTCAGGTGCGGATGAAAAAAAGCCCCCGAGGTGAACCTCGGGGGCGGTGGTCAGATCAGCGTTTCGAGCTGGAATTTGTCATAACCCTGCGTTTCGGCGAGGCGCCCGGTGCGGATCTTTTCTGCCCATTCAGGATCGGCCAGGAGCGCGCGTCCCACGGCCAGAAGGTCGAAATCGCCACGGGCGAGGGCGGTCTCGATGACCTCGAGCGACGCGGGACCGGCGGATTTGAGGCCGGGCCGGTCAAGGCCGGCGCCGCCCACGGCAATGACCGGCAGGCCGGTCAATTTCCGGGTCCAGCCGGCAAGCGTCAAGTCGCCATGCTCGGCAAAGCCGGGCTCCCAAAGGCGGCGCGTCGAGCAATGCAGGATCGAGACGCCGGCATCGACGAGGGGCCCCAGGACTTCGAGCAATTGATCGGGCGTGTCGGCGAGCCTTGCGGCATAATCCTGCTGCTTCCACTGCGAATAGCGGAAGGAGAGGGGGAAATCGGCGCCGACGCGGGCGCGGATGGCAGCGATGACCTCAACGCCGAAGCGCGTGCGCTGCCGCCGGTCCCCGCCATAGGCGTCGGTGCGGCGATTGGTGGTGTCCCAGAAAAACTCGTCGATCAGGTAGCCATGAGCGCCATGGATCTCAACGCCATCGAAGCCGAGGCGCTGGGCATCGGCGGCCGCTTCAGCATAGGCGGCGATGACATCGGCGATGTCACTCTCGCTCATCGCCCTGGTCGGTTCGGGATGATCGGTGAAGGCGTTGCGGTTTTCCGAGGGGCCGAAGCCGGGCAGGCCCGGCTCGGGCTGCATGCTGGAATTGCGGAAGCTGCCGGTATGCCAGAGCTGCGGGAACATCTTGCCGCCGGCCGCATGGACGGCCGCGACGACCAGCTTCCAGCCCTCGAGCGCGGCACCGGAAAAGTACGGAACGCCTTCATAGCTCGCCGCCGAGGGATGGCCGATATAGGTGCCTTCGCTGATGATGAGGCCGACACTGTTTTCGGCGCGGCGGCGATAATAATCGGCGACGCCCTGATGGGGCACGCCATCGGGGCAGAAATAGCGCGACATCGGCGCCATGGCGATGCGGGTGGAAAGCGATAGCCCGCCCAGCCGAATGGGGTCGAACAGGGCGCCGATTCCGGCCGGTTCAACGAATGCGGTTTGAGCGGACATCGTTCCCCCGACGCATGGTTTCGATAAAGGTTTCAAGGGCGGCCGGGGCCGCGACGGCGCTTTCGGCCTTGCCCTGCCTGGCCCAGAATTCCTTCCAGCTCGGGAACAATTGGTGGAACGCGCCTTCATAGGGCTCGCGTCCGGGCCAGCGTATCTTGCGAGAACCGATGGGGGGCTTGTTGAGGTCGGTGGCGTACCAATAGAGCGGCTGGCGGCGGCGGAAATACCAGCGCCCCTCGATGCGCTCATAGTGATCGTAATACATCATCTGCATGATCACCCATTCCGCGCCGGTCTCGTGCTCGTTTTTGGAATAGACGATGCCCACGGCATGATCGGGATCGACGAATTCGATGATCTGGGTGCCCACGTGATGGGAAGTGCCATCGAACTGGTTGCGCAAGGTGTCGTCGAACCAGGCCTTGAGTTCGGCGCGCCCCGATTTTCCCGCGCCCACCTTCACATCGGCGGGAAACAGATTGGCCATGGCGTCGAGGTCGCGCATGTCGAGCGCGAGGGAGTATTTCGAGATCAGCTGGCGGATTTCATCGCGCGATTCGAGCCGATCGAGACGCGCGAGAATGTCGGCCTGTGCCGGATCGGGGGGGGGCGCCATATGAAGTCTCCATGGATAAGCCGGCCGGGGTCCAGCACAACACAATCAAAATCGGCCGCGCGGGCATCGTCCGAACAGGGGATGCCTTGGACCCGGCCGATAGCCTTGCTTTAGCCATGAGCTGGGACGAGGAGGCAAGGGCGATGGACGCGCAACGATTTGGTGGCAAGGTGGCTTTGGTGACGGGGGCGGCGTCCGGGATCGGGCGCGCCTCGGCGCAGCGCCTCGCGCGCGAGGGAGCGAGCGTCATTGCCGCCGATAAGAATCTTGCGGGCGCGCAAGATACGGTGGCGGCGATCCGCGGCGCCGGGGGCAGGGCGGAGGCGCTGGGCTTTGATGCGATGATCCCCGGCGCTTCGGCCCGGATGGTCGATGCGGCAGTGGCGCTCCATGGCCGGCTCGATGTGGTGCTCAACATTGCCGGGATCTATTTCAAGGCGCATTACGACGCGCTGGCGCCCGACGATTGGAACCGCATCCTGCAGGTCAATCTCAACAGCGTTTTCGAGATCACTCAGCGCGCCTTGCCAAGCCTTGTCGCGACGCGGGGCAATGTGGTCAGCACGGGGTCCATTGCCGGGCTCGACGGCATCGCCTATGCCGCGCCCTATGCGGCGGCCAAGGCTGGCGTCATGGCCCTCACCAAGTCGCTGGCGGCCGAATATGCCCATCAGGGCGTGCGCTTCAATGTCGTTTGCCCCGGGCGCGTGCAGACGCAGATGAGCCAGGGTATCGCGCCGGTGGCCGATGTCCGTCCTGACCTGTTGCCGCCGTCGCCGCGCCTTCTCGGGCTCGAAGCGGGGGCGAGCACCGATCAGGTAGCGGGAACCTTCGCCTATCTCGCTTCCGATGATGCCGCTTTCGTTTCGGGGAGCGTGGTGGTGGTGGATGGGGCGGCGCGGGCCGGATAGGCGTTGCGCTTTTTGGTCCATCAGGGTTTCAGGAGGGCGCGGGCGGCCTCCTCGCCGTTCAGCAGCCGATTGGTACGGCGGACGACCTGCCAACCATCGGGGCCGCGCGCGAGCTCCCAGCGGTTGGCGCTGGCCCGCTCGATGCGCCAATAGGTGCCGTCATGGCGATAGATGCGCGAATAGTTCCGCGCCACGGCCGTGTCGCCGGTGATGGTGAGATGGGGCAGGCTCAACACATGGGCGCAGCCATCGGCGACATAGCTGCGATGGGGCTCCATATCGACGAGAGCCTCGATGGCGGCCTTACCGGAAAAGGCGAATTCGCCGGCCTGATAGCTGCCCTCGGGCTGCCAGAGGGCAGCGGCGGCGGCGCCCGAGAGGCTGTCGACGGCCGGGCCATAGGCGGCGATCAGTTGATAGACCTCCATCTGGTCCTCGACGGCGCGCAGGCGGTTTTCCAGCGCTTCCAGACGATATTCGATTGAAACCATGCCGGGTTCTCCTTCCGATCCTTTATCAAGAGGGACGAAGTGCGCGGCCCGCATAGCTCATATGGACGATGTCAGCGAGGGCCCTGCATCCGGATATGGGGGCCCGATCAGACGATGCCGATGCCATGACACTCAAGCTTACCGACGAACAGGACATGATCCAGGCCGAGGCATCGCGCTATCTCGATGACTTCGCTTCGCGCGCAGCGGTGCGCGCCACCATCGAGGGGCCGGACCTTTGGGACGAGGCGCTGTGGACCGGCTTTGCTCAGGACATGGGCATGGCCGGCATCGCCGTGGACGAGGCCCATGGCGGGCTCGGGCTCGGCATGACCGTATTGTGCCTGCTGCTTGAAGAAACCGGGCGCAGGCTGGCTCCGATGCCGTTTTATACGAGCGTCGCACTGACGGGGGCGGTGTTGCGGGAAGCGGTTTCCGCCGAGGCGCAGGCGCGATTGCTGCCGGGGATCGCCGATGGCTCCTTGCGGGCGACGGTGGCGTTGCCGGCCCTGGGCGGGCGCGATCCGCTGGCCGGCATAGCGGTGTGCGCCGAGCTTTCGGGTGACGGCTACAGGCTGAGCGGGGCGGTGGCGCAGGTGCTCGACCTGCCGGTCGCCAATCTCGTTATCGTGCCGGCGCTCGTCGAAGGGCGGCTGGCTTTGTTTGCGTTGACGCCGGAAGACGGGTTCGGGGTAACCACGCTTGCCGTATTGGACGAGACGCGGCCGATCGGGCGCCTCTTGCTCGATGGGGTGAACGTGGGGGTGGCAGCGCGGATCGATGGGCCGGACCTTCAAGCAGGGCTTTATCGAGCCCTTGACCGGGCGCTTGTGGCGCTGGCCGCCGAGCAGATGGGGGCGGCACAGGGATGCTTTGACCAACTGCTGGCCTATATTTCCGAGCGCGTGCAATTTGGCCGGACGATTGCTTCGTTCCAGGCGATCAAGCATCGCTGCGCGGCGCTGTCGGTAGAGATCGGAACCGTGCGCGCGCTGGTGGCGGGCGTGGCGAGGTTGATCGATGCGGGGGGCGCGGAGGATCTTGTGCGCCTTGAGGCTGCGGCGGCCCATGCGGCGGCAAGCGAGGTGTTGTTCCATTGCGCTGCCGAAGCCATCCAGATGCATGGCGGTGTGGGTTTTACCTGGGAGTATGATCCGCATTTCTATTTCAAGCGCGCCCAGGCCAGCGCTCATTGGCTCGGCGCGGCGCCGGCGCATTTCGAGGCTATCGCGGCCAGCCTGATTGAAAAGGGTATGAAGGAGGAGGAAAGCGAGGGCGATGCCGATCCCTTCCGCCGGCGCGTCGCGGAGTGGATGGCCGAAAAGCTCGGCGGCCCCTTCGAGCCGCTCAGGTTTCGCGGCGGGGCGGGGGATGGCGATGCGCTGCCCGACCTGCGCAAGAGCTGGGAGCGCGAATTGGCGCTAGGCGGCTGGACCGGCCTCGGCTGGCCGCAGGAGACTGGCGGGCAGGGCCTGTCGGTCGCCGAACAGGTGGTGTTTTACGAGGAATATGCGCGGGCCGGTGGGCCGGGACGCATGGGTCATATCGGGGAGGGGCTGATCGGCCCGACGCTGGTGGCCTTCGGCACCGAGGCGCAGAAGGCGCGGCATCTGCCGGGGATACTCCAGGGCACGACATTCTGGGGACAGGGCTATTCCGAGCCCAGCGCCGGGTCGGATCTCGGTAATATCCGCACACGGGCGCGGCGCGATCCGGCGACCGGGGACTGGTTGGTGACGGGGCAGAAGATCTGGACCTCGCTGGCACATCTGTCGGACTGGATCTTTGTCCTCGCGCGATGCGAGGACGGGTCGGTGGGGCGCAATGGGCTCATCTTCCTCCTCATGCCGCTCCATCAGGCGGGGGTCAGCATTCATCCCATCCGCCAGATCAATGGCGGGGCGGAGTTCAATTCGGTGTTTTTCGACGAGGCGCGGGCGTCTGCCGACGACGTGATCGGCGCGCCGGGCGAGGGCTGGAAGATCGCCATGGCTTTGCTCGGTTTCGAGCGCGGGATTTCGACCCTTGGCCAACAGATGGGTTTCACCCAGGAGCTGGAGGCGATTCTCGATCTCGTGCGGCGCAATGGCGCGGCGGCGGCGGCGGGGATCGGGCAGAGACTGGGGCGGGCCTGGATGGGGCTGCGCGCCATGCGTTATGGCGCCTTGCGCAGCCTTGCCGGCGGAGCCAGCAACCGCGAAGTCCTGGGCTACAAATATGAATGGTCCAACTGGCACCGGGCGCTGGGGGAACTGGGCATGGACGTGCTGGGGGCCGAAGGCAATGTGGTGTCGGGGGATGCCGAGACCAACCGCTTGCAGCAATTGTTCCTCTTTTCGCGTTCAGAGACCATTTACGGCGGCACCAACGAAATCCAGCTCAACATCATCGCCGAGCAGGGGCTCGGCATGCCGCGCGAGCCGCGCGGTACCCTGGGCTAGGAGGCTGGAATGGGTTTTGGCCGCCGCAGCGCCGAGGAACTGGCCGATCTCGATTGCCTCGAGAGGCTCGTTGCCGCCTACTCGCGGGCCATCGATCGGCGCGACTTTGCGGCTTTGCGCGCGCTCTATTGGGACGATGCCACCGAGGAACATGGACAGATGTTCGTGGGTTCGCCCGACGCCTATGTGGACTTTGTGCGTGGGGCGCTCGCCCAATATGCCGCGACCGCCCATTATGCGGTCAATTCGGTCTTCGCGCTCGATGGCATGAAGGCCGAGGGCGAGACCTACAAGATCAATTATCACCGCACCCCCGCGCCGGATGCGCGCGAAGTGATCACCGGCAGCCGGAGTCTCGACCATTTCGAGCAGCGCGACGGGGAATGGCGGTTCCTCAGGCGGTCGGTGGTGCTAGATTGGGCGCGTGTCCAGGATGCCGATCCTGCCGCCTATGCCGATTTTGCCGCGGGAAGTCCGCATGGGGCCGCCGGGCCCGAGGATGCCTCGTTCGGTCTGTTGCCGCTGTTGCGGCGGGGCGGATTTTTGGGAGTGAGAGGTTGATTATGGGAACTCAATTTGCGGGCCGCGTCGCCATCATCACTGGCGGGGCCAATGGCATCGGCCGGGCCATGTCGCTGGCCTATGCCGAAGAAGGCGCGGCCGTGGCCATTCTCGACCGCGAGGTCGAGGCGATGAACGAAACCGCCGAGATGGTGCGAGCCAAGGGCGGCACGGTCCTGGCCATCGCAGCGGATTTGCTCGACCGGGCGCAGATCGTGGATGGCTTCGCACGCATCGAGCGTGAATTGGGGCCGGCCTATATCCTCGTCAACAATGTGGGGCAGACGGCGCGGGAGAATTTTTCTCAGTTCTACGAGGCGAAAATCGAAACGCTGGATTTCGTCATCGGCGTGTCGCTCCAGACCACCTTGATCTGTTCGCGCCAGGTGGTGCCGGGCATGCGTGAGCGGGGCGAGGGCAAGATCGTCTCGATCTCTTCGGATTCCGCCATCAATGGCGACATCGGCTGCGTCGATTACGCGGCGGCGAAGTCCGGCGTTCTGGGCTTCACCCGGGCCCTGGCGCGGGAATTGGCGCCGATGCGCATCAATGTCAACGCCATCTGCCCCGGCGCCACCAAGACGCGTGCCATGGACCGCATTCCCAAGGACGCCTATGAGCGCGCCCGCAACGCCATCCCGATGGGGGAATTGTGCGACCCCGAGGACATCGCCAATGCGGCGATCTTCCTTTCAAGCGATAAGTCGCGCTTCATCACCGGGCAAACGCTGATGGTCAATGGCGGGCGGGTTTTCTACTGACGATTACCCGTTCGGACGATGCCGGAGCCATGGGCCGGGGCCCAAGACTGCCGCAGATGAACTGAAGGACGAGCCCATGGCTGGCGCGCTGCAAACCGAATTGACCAAGCGGCTGGGATGCCGCTATCCCGTCGTGCAAACCGCCATGGGCTGGGTGGCCGATCCTAAGCTCGTGGCGGCCACCACCAATGCGGGGGGCTTCGGCTTTCTTGCCGGAGCCACCATCGAGCCGGGCCAAATCGAGGCCGCGATTCTCGAAGTAAAGGCCCTGACCAAGGGGCCGTTCGGGGTCAATTTCCACATGTTCCAGCCCAATGCGGGCGAGGTCATCGACATGGTCTTGCGCCATGGCGTACGCGCGGTCAGCTATGGGCGGGGCCCGGATGCCGCGACCATCAAGCGGTTCAAAGATGCCGGCATCGTCTGCATGCCAACGGTCGGGGCGGTCAAGCACGCGATCAAGGCGGTGGAACTGGGCGCCGACATCATCACCATACAAGGGAGCGAGGGCGGCGGGCATACCGGATCGGTGCCGACCACGATCCTTCTGCCGCAGGTGCTCGATGCGGTGAAGGTTCCGGTCGTGGCCGCGGGGGGCTTTTATGACGGACGCGGCCTTGCGGCCGCTCTCGCCTTCGGGGCGGCGGGCATCGCCATGGGCACGCGCTTCCTGATGACCGCCGAATCCCCGGTCAACCCGGCGACGCTTTCGGCGTATCTGGCGACCCGCGAGGCGGGGCAGATCCGTGTCACCACCGCCGTCGACGGCCTGCCGCAGCGTTTCGTCGAGAACGAGGCGATCCGCCGGCTCGAAGGCATGACCGGCTTTGCCCGGCTCGTCGCCAGCATGCGCCATGCCCATAAATGGGGGCGCGAGGCTGGCATGAGCTATCCGAAAATGGCCAAGCTCGCCTGGACCTCGATGACCAGCGACGGGTCGAGCTTTGCCCAGACGGTCATGGCGCCGAACCTGCCGACCCTGGTTCGAAAGGGCCTCGTCGAGGGCGATATCAAGACCGGCCTGCTGCCGGCCGGGCAGGTGGCTTCGGCCATCGGCGCGCTGCCGGCTTGCGCCGACCTCATCGAGACCATCATGCGCGACGCCACGGGCCGGCTTGCCGCCCTTGCCGCGCTTTCTTCCCAATCCAGCAGCGAGACCGAGCGCTCATGACCGACCAATTCACCACCACAATCGTCGACGGCATCGGCGAACTGGTCATCTGCCGTCCGCCGGTCAATGCCCTCGACAGCATCGGCTGGCGGACCCTGGCGCAGCGCATCGATGCCTTGCAGGCCGACCCCGAGGTGCGGGTGATCGTCATCCGCGCCGAGGGACGCGGCTTTTGTGCCGGCGTCGACATCAAGGAATTGCAGGCCCATCCCGAGCGGATCGTTGCCGTCAATGCCGGGAATTACGAGACGTTCCGCGCCGTGCATCGCGGCCACAAGCCGGTGATCGCGGCGGCCCATGGCTATATTCTGGGTGGCGGCATCGGCATTTGCGGCTCGGCCGACATCGTGCTGGTTTCCGAAGACGCTACCTTCGGCGTGCCTGAAGTCGATCGCGGCGCGCTTGGGGCCGGGGCGCATTTGCAGCGCCTCTTTCCCTTGCAGAAGGTGCGCATGATGTATTTCACCGGCGAGACCATCAGCGCCGCCGAAGCCTATCGCCTGGGCGGGATCGAGGCCATGCTGCCGCGCGACAAGCTGCGCGATGCGGCCCTCGACATCGCGCGCAAGATCGCGGCCAAGAGCCCGGTGATGATCCAGCTGGCCAAGGAATCGCTCAATGGCGTCGAGGATGGGGACCTCGAAGCGAAATATCGCTGGGAGCAGGGCTTTACGGCCCAGGCCTATCTCTCCGCCGAATCCCAGGAGGCGCGCGACGCCTTTGTCGAACGGCGCGACGCCGATTTCTCGAGCCGCAAGGACTGACCGTTGGAACACTCCGATTTCACCCCCGCCCGCATTCCCGATTACGTTCCCGGCCATGGCCTGTTGCGCGGCCGCTCCGTGCTCATCACCGCCGCCGCCGGCAAGGGGATCGGCTTTGCCGCCGCCCGCCGCGCCGTCGAGGAAGGATGCCGGGCGGTGATGATTTCGGACGTGCATGAGCGGCGCCTTGCCGAGGCGGTGGAGGCCCTTCAGGCGCTGGCGCCGGAGGTGCCGGTCAGCGGGCAATTGTGCAATGTCACCAAGGAAGACGAGGTGCAGGCACTGTTGGCCCGCGCCGATGCCGATTTCGACGGCATCGACGTTCTCATCAACAATGCCGGGCTCGGCGGGCTGAAGCCGGTCGCCGAGATGACCGACGAGGAATGGATGATCGTCATCGACGTGACGCTCAATGGCACGTTCCGCATGACGCGCGCGGCGCTCAACAGGATGATGCCGCGCAAGAAGGGCGTCATCGTCAACAATGCCTCGGTGCTGGGCTGGCGGGCGCAGAAGGGCCAGGCTCATTATGCCGCTGCCAAGGCCGGGGTGATGGCCCTGACCCGGTGCAGCGCGCTCGAAGCGGCCGAACACGGCATCCGCATCAACGCCGTTTCCCCCTCCATCGCCATGCATGAATTCCTCAAGCGCTCGGCGCCCGAGGAGGTGCTGGCGGGGCTGGCGCGGCAGGAAGCCTTCGGCCGGGCCGCCGAAGTGTGGGAAGTGGCCAATGTGATGATGTTCCTGGCCAGCGACTATGCCTCCTACATGGTGGGCGAGGTCGTTTCGGTGTCGAACCAGCACGCCTGACATCCCAGTCGAACCGATATTGCGCGCAAACGCCTCAGGAGGCCGGCATGACCTATAGATTTTCCTCGGCCGAGGCGGTGATCGCCGATATTGGCCTTGATCTGGGAACCACCGACTGGCTGGTGATCGACCAGGCCCGCATCGACATGTTCGCCGAGGCGACCGGGGACCATCAATGGCTCCATGTCGATCCCGAACGCGCCGCCAGGGGGCCGTTCGGCGCGACCATTGCCCATGGCTTCCTGACGCTCTCGATCACCAATATGTTCCTGCCCGTGCTTTTCATGCCGGACAATCTCGATTGGGGCGTCAATTATGGGGTCGACCGGGTGCGGTTTCCTGCGCCGGTGCCAGTCAATTCGCGCATTCGCGGCCGGGGGGAATTGCTGGATGCCAGCCGGGTCGGGGATGGCATGGTGCAGACCAAGGTGCGCATCACCGTCGAGATCGAAGGCAAGGACAAACCCGGCTGCGTCAGCGACGCGCTGCAGCGCTACAAGTTCCTTGGCTGAGCCTTCTGGGGGGCAGGTCTGCCCCTTAGTCCCATTAGACGATGCCCCGGTGCGGCAAATGGTGAGACTGGGGCAATCGGCGGAAACGGTTCCGTTTCAACACGATGCCGGACCATACCAATTGCAGACGGGTTCGCTTTTATGAACAAGGAAATGGATCTTGCCTCCGCTGTCGCCAGTTTGAGCGACGGCATGACGATCGGGGTTGGCGGCTGGGGGCCAAGGCGCAAGCCCATGGCGATGATCCGCGAAATCCTGCGCTCCGATCTCAAGGATCTCACCATCGTGGCCTATGGCGGGCCGGAAATCGGCATGCTGTGCGCGGCGGGCAAGGTCAGGAAGCTGATCTATGGTTTCGTTTCGCTCGACCAGATTCCGCTCGAACCCTATTTCCGCAAGGCGCGGGAAGCGGCCAGCGTGGCGGTGGACGAACTCGACGAGGGGCTGTTGCTGCTCGGCTTGCAAGCCGCCGGCCATCGCGTGCCGTTCGCGGTGACGCAGGTGGGCCTCGGCTCGGATGTGCTGACCCATAATCCGCATTTCAAGACGATCAAATCGCCTTATGCCGATGGCGAGACGCTGCTGGCCATGCCGGCGATCCCGCTCGATGTGGCGCTCATTCACGTGAGCCGCGCCGACCGCCGCGGCAATACCCAGACCGATGGGCCCGATCCCTATTTCGACGCGCTTTTCGCCCGCGCCGCCAAGCGCACCATCGTGACGACCGAGACGCTGTGCGACCGGCTCGACCACGAGCATGCCGACAAGGCCAAGGCCAATCTCTTCGAGCGCTATCTGGTTTCGGGCGTCGTCCATGCCCCGCTCGGGGCGCATCCGACCACCGCGCATGACGCCTATGGCTGGGACATGGGGCACCTCAAGGCCTATGCCGCCACCGCCACCGAGGAAGGTGGCTGGGATCGCTACATGGCCGACTATATCGCCCAGGGCGAAGCGGCCTATATCGAAAAGGTCGGCGGCGCCGAGGCCGTCGCCCGTCTGCCGATCCCCACATTCTAAGGACCGTCACGATGAGTGTTTCCGAAGTCGAGTTTTCGCTCGCCGAACTGATGATCGTCGCTGCCGCCGAAGCCTGGCGCAATGACGGGGAATTGCTGGCCCATGGCATCGGCACCTTGCCACGCCTTGCCGTGAGCCTGGCTAAATTGACCATCGAGGATGGGCTCCTGCTCACCGATGGCGAAGCCTATGCCATCGAGGACCCGGTGCCGCTCGGGCAGAAGCAGGAAAACCGGGCGCTGGCTGGCTGGATGCCCTATTCACGCGTCTTTGACAGCGTGTGGTTGGGCCGCCGTCATGCCATGGTCACTCCGGTGCAGGTCGACCGCTGGGGTCAGGGCAATATTTCCGCCCTTGGCGACTTCAGCCGCCCCAAGGTGCAGATGCTGGGTGTGCGCGGTTTTCCGGGCAATTCGATCTGCCACAAGAACTCGTTCCTCCTGACCAGCCACACCAAGCGCACCTTCGTCGAGGGCGAGGTGGATGTGGTGTCCTCGGTCGGATATTCGGACAAGCGCTGGCCCGATGGCATGAAGCGCCCCGACATCCAGATCGGCCTTCTCGTCACCGATCTCTGCGTCATGGATTTCGGCGGGCCCAACCATGCCGCGCGCGTCTTGTCGCTGCATCCGGGGGTGAGTTTTGAAGATGTGCAGGCAGCCACCGGTTTCCCGCTGCTCAAAGCCGATAACCTTCATGTGACGCCCGCCCCTACCCGCGAGCAATTGGCGATCATCGCCAAATATGACCCGAACAATCTTCGGGCCAGCGCTCTCAAGGGCAACCCGCCGGGCATTCGTCCCGCCGCGGCGGCCTGAGGCGCGAGATGGTCGCGAACCCTTCTCAGGGCGCTGCCGTCGTGATCGGCGGCAGCGGTGGCATTGGCGCGGAGATCTGCCGCGTCCTTGCCCGCGACGGCGCCGATGTGGCGCTGACCTATTTTTCGAGCGCCGGGCGGGCGGAAGCCGCGCTCAAGGGCGTCGAAGGCGAGGGGCGGCGCGGGTCGATCCATCGGCTCGATGCCGAGGATTCGCTGGCGGTCGAGACGCTGTTCGAAGAGGTCGCCGCCGCTTATGGCGCCATCCAGACCATCGTTTATGCCGCCGGACCCCTGGTGCCGCTCATTCACCTGAGCAAGGTGACGCCCGAGCAGATGAAGACGCATCTGCTCAAGGACACGTTCGGCTTTTTCAACATCATCCATGCCGGCATCCCGCATCTGCGCCGCAGCGAGGGATCGTTCGTCGCCTGCCAGAGCGCGGCGCAATATCGCTATGCGCCTGCCGATGGTCTTTCCGTCATTCCCAAGGCCGGTGTCTCTGCCCTGATGCTGGGCGTGGCCAAGGAAGAGGGGCGGTTCGGGGTGCGCGCCAATGGCGTCGCCATCGGGCTGATCGAGGCGGGACAGCAGATCGAGTTGACCAGGCTCGGCTATGTCAATGCCGACTATATGGCGGCGGCGGCGCGCAATACGCCGCTGCGGCGGCCAGGCCAGGCCAATGACATCGCCGAGGCGGTGGCCTATCTGGCGTCCCCACGCGCGGGTTTCGTGACCGGACAGGTGATCCGGGTCGATGGCGGTTACTCGCTCTGATCCTTCCCCATAGCCAGCGAAAAACCCCGGAAAGTGTTGCCACTTTCCGGGTGTTTTTCCGTTCGCAAGGGAGGATTGCGGACTATTGGAGGGAGAAAGCGGGCGCGTCGCCGAGCACGGCAGCGCTGTTGAGCACGAGGCGCATCAACTCGGTCTGGCGGGTGATGCCGCTCTTGGAAAAAATCGAGCGCAGATGCGCCCGCGCGGTGTTGCGCGAAATGTTGAGGGCGCCGGCCGCCTCGTCGAGCGAGAGGCCGGTGGTGAGGCTGCGGGCCACCGCCGCCTCGGCGGGGGTGAGATCGAAAAGCTGACGCAGGGTGCCGCTTTCGAGTTCGGCATTGCGCTCGGGATCGCGGATGAAGACCACGGCGGCCGAGTGGCGCAGCTTGCCATCGGCATGGGCCGGGGCGCCGAGCGGCTGGACGATGAGCCCAAGATCGCGCGCGCCCGAATCGCGGGCAACCGAGACGGCGCGGGGCGCCGCCATGGCCTCGCCATTGAGCGGGCGTCCGGCAAGCGCCGCCTTGATGGCGATCTGGAGGTCTTTGTCGTCGCTGGCCGAGGTCGCCCCCAGATGACCGCGATGGGCGGTGAGGCCATCACGCGTGTTGAGAATGCTCGCGGCAAGGGCGGTGGTCTGGAGGATGGCGCCCTTGTCGTCGAGAATGATGGCCCCCACCGAGAGACGGTCGAGGACGCTGGAATAGACCTGGCGCTCGACGTCGGTGGTGCCGATGCGGCCGGCCAGTTCGAAGGCGCGCCGGATATGGCTCAGCAGCATGGCGCAAACCATGGAATCCTGCTGGCTGAAGGGCGAGGCGTCCTGGCTGCGCAGCATCCAGAGGTGATAGCGCGCATCCTCGCTCGAACCGGCATCGGCCGTGACGTGATAAAAATCGGCGAGCTGCTCGGGAAGAGCCGGCTTGGCGCAGGAGTTGCGGTTTCCAAAGAGGCTTTCGAGATTGATTTCGCTCGGTTGCCCGAGAACTTCGCCGGAAGAACAGAAGGTGATGCGTTCCCCGCCCTGGCCGCGCACGTCGATGGTGAGGACCACGGCCGAGGCGGCGATATTGGTGCGGATCTCATCGACGCATCGCTGCACCGGGCCGCCGCCCAGGAGCGTGTCATAGATGATGTCCACCACTGGATCGATCCTGTATGCGCCCGATGAGAGATGGTTCGTCATAGTGTCCTCCTCAACCCGAAAGCGCCGCCTTCTGGTTTTTCCGACCCGTGAACCCTTGGTTCGCGAGCCCGGCCGGCTGCATGTTCCACCCTTAATCGACAGAGTGACTGATATTTTACACTGTGTCAACGATCTGGATTTGATGTTGAAAAATTGCGCGCAATGTCAAAATCGTGAAGGCCGTATCGGACTTTAGCGCTGGGTCTTTAGTCTCTTCGGACGATGACGCTGGGGGCTGGCGGCGGCCAATCAAAGGCGAAAACCAAAAGTGTGCGGGCCCGGCAGCCTCTTGCCGCCAGCGTTTCGGAGACAGTGACATGAGCGAAGCGGTAATCGTATCGGTGGCTCGAACCCCGATTGGCAAAGCCTTTCGCGGCGCCTTCAACGACACCGAGGCGCCCGCCCTTTCTGGGCACGTGGCGGCTGCGGCGGTGGCGCGGGCCGGGATTGACCCGGCCAGCATCGATGACATCATCATGGGCTGTTCGGCCCAGCAGGGCACGCAGGGCTATAATATCGGGCGCCTGACCGCCGCCGCTGCGGGCTTCCCGCAGACCGTGCCAGGCATGACCATGGACCGGATGTGTGCCTCGGGCCTGATGGCGATTGCCACCGCTTCGCGGCAGATCGCCTTCGATGGCATGACGACGATCGTGGCGGGTGGGGTGGAATCGATCAGCCTGACGCAGAACAAGCACAAGAACACCTATCGCGCGCGCTCCGAAGCGGTGCTGGCTCACTCCCCGCATATGTATATGCCGATGATCGAGACGGCGGAGATCGTGGCGGAACGCTATGGCGTCAGCCGCGATGCGCAGGACGATTATGCGCTGCAAAGCCAGCTGCGCACCGCCGCCGGCTATGCCAATGGCCGCTTCGACGCGGAACTCGCGCCGCTCGCCACCCGCAAGGTCGTGGTTGACAAGGCAACGGGGGAAAGCCGCGTCGAGGACGTGCTCTTGACCCGCGACGAAGGTTTTCGCGCCGATACCACCATCGAGGGCCTCAAGAAGCTCGAACCCGTCTATAAGGACGGCACGATCATCGCCGAGGGCAAATACATCACCGCTGGCAATTCCTCGCAATTGTCCGATGGCGCTGCCGCTGTGGTGGTGATGGATGCCAAGCGCGCCGAACAGTTGGGGCTCGCTCCGCTGGGAGCCTTCCGGGGCATGGCGGTGGCTGGTTGTGGTCCTGAGGAAATGGGAATCGGCCCGGTCTTTGCCGTCCCGAAGCTTCTTGCCCAGCATGGGCTCGGAGTCGACGACATCGGCATTTGGGAACTCAACGAAGCCTTCGCCAGCCAGGCGCTTTATTGCCGTGATCGGCTGGGCATCGACAATGAGGTGTTCAATGTCAATGGCGGCGCCATTGCCATCGGCCATCCCTTCGGCATGACGGGCGCGCGCGCCGCCGGGCACCTTCTTATCGAAGGCCGTCGCCGTGGTGCCAAATATGGTGTTGTCACCATGTGCATCGGCGGTGGCATGGGGGCGGCGGGTCTTTTCGAGATTTACGCCGGCTAGCGGCCGGGGCGGGGCATCTCCATGAGATTGCAGCTCTTCAGCCTGCCGGAGGCCCCAGCCGATCTCACCCTTTCGGTCAGGGCGTTATTGTGTACGGTTTGGAGCAACAGCCACGATGTAGTCCTCGGGCTTGACCCGAGGGCTGGTGCCGGTGGGCAACGCGGCGGCCTGTATAAGCGGCCTCCATCGCGCTATCGCGCCAGTTTTGGGGGCGGGACGTGAAGGCGCCGCCTCTGGTCTGCAGTTCTCATACGATTTCGGGGGTGATGCCGGGCGACCCGCGTGTCACCCGCCATGCTTTCGAAGCGCGGGCGAGGGCTGCGGCTGAAGCCGGGTTCACCGGGCTTTGCCTTCATTTTCGTGACTATGAGGCGCAGATCGGAGCCGGGATCGGCGAGGCCGATCTTTGTGCCATACTGGCCGCCCATGGCTTGGTGGACAATTCGATCGAATTCCTGCGCGACTGGTTCGAGCCGACGCCGTCGGCCGAAGCCAATATTGCCCTTGCCCTCAAGGCGGCGGCTTGTTTCCGGGCCAATTTCATCTCTGTCGGGGCCGATCTTGGGTCGGGTACGATGCCCGTTGCGGCGATGGGGCCGCGTTTTGCGGCGCTGTGTACGCGCGCACGGGAAGAAGGCGTCGATATAGCGCTCGAAATCGTTGCCTGGAGCAATGTGCATGATGTGGCCACGGCGCGCGAGCTTCTGGCCTTCGCCGGGCCGGAGGCGGGGCTCGTCATCGATTCCTGGCATATTTTCCGGGGCGGGGTGGGGCTTGAAACACTCGAGGCGCTGGAGGGGCGCCAGATCAAATGTATCCAGCTCAACGATGCGGGAAAGACGGTTGTCGGGCCCTTGCGCGATGATACGATGCACCGTCTATTCTGTGGACAAGGCGTGTTCGACCTCGTGGCCTTGCTCGATCGTCTGGCAGGGATAGGGGTGGATGCGCCCATCTGCGTCGAGGTGATCGCCCCCGAAGTCGCGGACATGGCCGTGTCCGAGGTGACGCGAATAGGGTTTGAAACCACGATGCGGATAGTGGCCGCAAGTCAGATGATGGCGAGGAGCGAGGCATGAGCAGTTCCAAGGAAAGCGCGCCGCGCGCGCCTGCCGCCCGCCGGTCCCGGCCCGGCCGGGAAACCAATCCGCGCAAGGAACTGGTGCGCGACCAGTTGATCGATGTCGCCGCCCGCGTCTTCGACGAAAAGGGCTATGATCGATTCAGTATGGCCGACATCGCCAATGCGGTCGGGCTGGGGCGCTCGGCCATCTATCACTATTTCAGTTCCAAGGATGAAATCCTCGCCGCCATTGTCGAGGCCGAGGCGCTGACGCCTTCGCATCATCTCAAGACGCTCTCGGCGGAATCGGGGCTGTCGGCTACCGAATGGCTGCGCCGCGCCATTGTCGATGGCATCGTGCGCCGGCTCTCGAGCGGGTCGCGTTTCGTGACGCTGAGCCGGCTCGAAGACCAGATTCCGGGCGATCTGCGCACGGTCTATAATCACTCGCGGCGCGAAATTTACGACTATTATGTCCATTGCATCGAGCATGGCATCGCGACGGGCGAATTCCGCTCGGTCGATCCCAAGATCGCCGCCTTCAGCGTGCTCGGCATGGCCAACTGGACCTCGCGCTGGTATTCGCCCAGCGGCCGCAATACGCCGCAGGAAATCGCCGTGACGATTGCCGATCTGGCGCTGGCGAGCCTGCGCGCCCCTTCGGCACGCGAGCGTGGAATCGATGAGGCGCGCGGCAAGCTCGACCAGGTTTCCGCCGAGATCGAGGACCTGCGGCGCCTGCTTGGTTAATGCCGTTAGTCCGTTCGAACGATGTTGCGGCGGGTCCGGTGCGACAATCATAAAAATGGAAAGCCCCGTTCGGCCGCACAGAGCGAGGGGATGCCGGAGCGGCTTGCCGCCCGCAGCCGAAAAAACGGTGTGTCCGCTCTCATGCGGGCCAGGGAGGCGTAATGCTAAGCGAAATCATCATTGTCGTTGTTAGAGGCATAGCGATCGGATCGATCTTCTCGATCATCGCCATGAGCTTCAACATCGTCCACAATGCCACGGGCATCTTCAACTTCGCCCAGGGCAATATCTTTATCCTGGGTGGTTTCGGCGCCTATATCCTGGCCAATCAGGTGGGGCTGGAAACCTGGATCCCGATGTTGATCGTGGTCTCGCTCGCCATCGCCGCACTCGTCGCCCTGCAGGGCTGGATCACGCTGCTGCCGCTGCGCTCCTCGGTCGAGCAGGATAGCTGGCTCATATCGACGGTCTCCATTTCGGTGATCATCGCGGCGGTGATGCTGCTCACCCAGGGGCCCTTCGCTTTCACCGTGCTCGGCCCGACGCCCAGCTTCCGCCTCCTTGGCTCCAAGACCCCCGGCGCCTATGGGCTGGCCATCGGGGCGATGGTGGTGTGGTTCCTGGTCTTGCGCTTTTTCCTCCGCCGCACCTTTACCGGCCTTGCCATCAGCGCCTTGTCGCAGGATTTCGACGCGGCGCGCGCCGCCGGCCTGCCGGTCCGCCGTCTGCAACTGATCGCCTTTGCCATCAGCGGGCTCGTTGTCGGCTCGGTAGGGTTCCTCGTTGCGCCGGTGATCTCGGTCAGCCCCGATTCGGGCATGCGCTATGTGCTCAATGGCTTCGTCGCCGCAGTCGTGGGCGGCATCGGGAACAATACCGGCACCCTGATCGGCGGGCCGCTGGTGGGCGTCATCGCCATGCTCACCGCCTATAAGTTCGGCGGCGCCTATCAGGACCTCGCCTCGCTGATCGTTCTGGTGGTCATTCTCATGCTCTGGCCGCAGGGCCTCTTCGGCCGCGCCGCGGCTCGCCGGGTGTAATCGGCCATGACCACGAGAGCCCTTTCCGCCGATGCCGGCGCTGCCGGATCGTCCCCGAAAAAGCAGAGTTTCAACTCCGACTTTTCCCAGCTTCTGATCGGCATCGTGCTGATCGCCATGACGGGCCTCGGCCCGTCGCTCCTGGGTAATTCCTACTGGACCCACACGTTCCAGCTCGTCAATATCTATATCGCCGTCGCGGTCTTCCAGAATTTCCTCTTCATCGATGCCGGACAGAAATCCTTCGGCCAGGGCGCAATCCTGGGCCTTGGCGCCTATGGCTTTGCCATTGCCGTGGGCCTCAATGGGTTGCCGCTTCTCGTGGGCCTCCTGGCGGGTATTGCCGCCGCCACGGTCGGGGGCCTGCTCTTTGCCTTGCCGGCATTGCGCGTGCAGGGATTTCACCTGGGCTTCGTGACCATGAGCGCGGGCATCGTGTTCCCGCAATTGATCATCCATTTCGATGGGCTGACGCGGGGCATCAACGGCATCAATGTGCGCATGCCGTGGCTGCATGAGCCGGTGCTCCTGGGTCTTTCGGCCATGACGCTGATCGTCAGCGTGTTCCCGATCCTGGCTTTGGTGCTGCATTATTACATCCGCCGCTCACCGCTCGGGCGCCGCATGCGCATCGCCGCCGAGAGCCCGGAAGCGGCGCGCTCGCTCGGCATCCGGCCAGGCCTGATGCGGTCGCTGGCCTTTGTCATCGCCTCGATCGGCACCGGTATCAGCGGCGTGCTCTATGGGCCGGCAGTCGGGTTCATCAGCCCGCAGGGCTTCCTCATCGATCTCTCCTTCGTCTTTTTCTTTGCTGTGGTCGTGGGTGGGCGTGGGCAATTGCTCGGGCCGATCATCGGGATATGGATCATCCACGTGCTCCCCAGCGTCCTGCTCGTGCAGCTCGTTGATTATCGCCTCCTCGTCTATGGCCTCTTGACGCTCTTCGTGGTCATCGTCTTTCCCGATGGCGTGGTGGGGACGGTGGAAGCCTGGCGGCGCAAGCGGGCCCAGGTGGGCGGGGGCGAGCGCGGTTTCCGGCTCGACCGGTTCACCGAGGTGATCCGCGCCATGCCCCCGCGCAAGCTTGCGAGCAGCGACACCCCGATCATCGAGGTGCGCAATGCCTCCAAGCGCTTCGGGCAGGTCGTGGCGCTCGACAATGTCGACATGGTGGTGCGGCCCGGCGAAATCCACGGCCTCGTGGGTGCCAATGGTTCGGGCAAGACCAGCCTCCTCAACGTTCTGACCGGCCTCAGCCGGCTCAATTCGGGCACTTATGAGTTCAACGGCAAGGACGTGACCACGGCCCCGGCCGATGCCATCGCCAATCTCGGCTTGGGACGCACCTTCCAGACGCCTCGCATCTTCTCCTCGCTGTCGGTGTGGGAGAATATCCGGGTCGGGCTCGATGCGCGCAATTCGCCGCTGGAGCCGGAATTCGCCAGCCTTGCGGCGACGCTGCAAGCGGCTTTCGAAAATGACAGCCCGGCGCTGCTCTCGCATGGTCAGAGGCGGCTCGTGGAAGTGGTGCGCGTCGTCTTCAAGGAATCCTCGATCCTGCTCTTTGACGAACCGGCCGCAGGCCTTTCGCCCCAGGAGCGGACGGAGTTTTCCGAACTGATCAAGCTTTTGAGCCGGACGTTGGGCAAGGCCGTAATTCTCGTCGAACACGATCTCGATCTGGTCTGGGGCATTGCCGACCGCATCACCGTGCTAGAAACCGGCCGGGTGGTGGCTTCCGGAGAGCCTTCGGCATTGGCGGTCGATCCGGCCGTGCAGCACCTGTTCGTGGGAGGCCGTCGTGCTTGAAGTCAAAAACCTCACTGCGGGCTATGGCGATATTCCGGTGCTGCGCGATGTTTCGCTCAAGGTCTCGCCCGGTGAAATCCTTCTCATCGGGGGGGAGAACGGGGCGGGCAAGTCCACCCTGATGCGGGCCATTGCCGGGTTCAACAAGCCCTCGGGCGGATCGGTGCTGCTCAATGGCGAGGATGTGACGGGCCTGGCGCCCGAGCGCACCGCGCAAAAGGGCCTTCGCCTCGTGCTCGACGGGCACCGGGTCTTTCCTGAACTCAGCGTCTTTGACAATCTGCGCATGGGAGCTGCGGCCCGTCCCGGCGACCGGGCCGGCTTTGCCCGGGCGGTCGAGG
>JAHCJW010000043.1 GCA_026126125.1 Devosia sp. | reverse complement strand
AACGTCGATCTCGGCAAGAAGATCATCAGCGAGTCCAAGCTGAACGTGATCCCCGCCGACGACCTCGACGACGCCGCCCAGAAGATCGTGAAAGCCGTGAAGGAAGCCGCCTGATGTCCGTCCTGATCGACAAAAACACCAAGGTCATCTGCCAGGGCTTCACCGGCAAGAACGGCACCTTCCATTCCGAGCAGGCGATCGCCTACGGCACGAAGATGGTCGGCGGCGTCAGCCCCGGCAAAGGCGGGCAGACCCATCTCGGCCTGCCGGTGTTCGACACTGTTGCTGCGGCGAAGGCGGCGACCGGCGCCGATGCGACCGTCATCTACGTGCCGCCGGCGGGCGCCGCGGACGCGATCCTCGAGGCGATCGATGCGGAGATACCGCTCATCGTCTGCATCACCGAGGGCATTCCGGTGCTCGACATGGTCAAGGTGCGGCGGGCGCTCTCGGGCTCCTCAAGCCGTCTCGTCGGGCCGAACTGCCCGGGGGTGATGACATCGGGCGAATGCAAGATCGGGATCATGCCGGGGAACATTTTCCAGAAGGGCTCGGTCGGCATCGTTTCGCGGTCGGGCACGCTCACCTACGAGGCGGTGTTCCAGACCACCGCCGTCGGTCTCGGGCAGACCTCCGCGGTCGGCATCGGCGGCGATCCGGTGAAGGGCATGGATTTCATCGATGTGCTCGATCTCCTGCTCGCCGACGAGGCAACGCAATCGATCGTCATGATTGGCGAGATCGGCGGTTCCTCCGAAGAAGACGCGGCCGATTACCTGAAGAGCCAGGCGTCACGCGGCCGCAAGAAACCCGTTGTAGGGTTCATTGCCGGCCGTACCGCACCGCCAGGCCGGCGCATGGGCCATGCTGGCGCGATCATTGCAGGCGGCAAGGGCGGAGCTGAGGACAAGATCGAGGCCATGCGCTCGGCGGGCATTGCCATTGCCGAATCGCCGGCCAGGATCGGCAGTACGCTGGTGAATGTCTTGAAGGGATAGTGCCGGAAATCCAAATGAGGCGTTGCCTCTGCAGTCATCCGACGCTAGAGCGTGGCCCGGTCGTCCGGCAGGCGGCCGGCCAAGGTGGCGACTTGCAACCGAGAGCGCGGGATCTGACCCCCGCGAACTGAAAAAGATGGCACGCCAGGACGCGAATCAGGCATTCGCGCAATCGTCCTTCCTCTACGGCGCCAACGCGCCCTACCTCGAAGACATGTATGCGCGCTATGCCCGCGATCCGGCTGCGGTCGACGCGGAATGGCGCGCGTTCTTCGAGGGCCTCAAGGACGGCGCCGACGCCGGCCGCAGGCCCTCCTGGCAGCGCCCCGACTGGCCGATTGCCGGCAATGGGGAACTCGTCTCGGCCCTCGACGGCAACTGGGCCGAGGTCGCCGCCGCCGTCGGCGACAAGGTCAAGGCCGGGGTCGTACGCCGGGGCGCGGAGATCACCGAGGCCGCCGTCCAGCAGGCGACGCGCGATTCGGTGCATGCGCTGATGATGATCCGCGCCTACCGCATCCGCGGCCACTTCCACGCCAACCTCGATCCGCTCGGGCTGGAGCGCGCCGGCGACGAGATCGAACTCGATCCGGCCACCTACGGCTTCACCGAGGCCGACTACGGCCGCAAGATCTTCATCGACAACGTGCTCGGGATGACGTTCGCCACCATCCCCGAGATGCTGGACATTCTGCGCCGCACCTACTGCGGCACGCTGGGCATCGAGTTCATGCATATCTCCGATCCCGAGGCCAAGCAGTGGATTCAGGAACGGATCGAGGGTCCGGACAAGGAAATCACCTTCACCGCCGAAGGCAAGAAGGCGATCCTGAGCAAGCTGATCGAGGCCGAAGGCTTCGAGAAATTCCTCGACGTCAAATATACCGGCACCAAGCGCTTCGGCCTTGATGGCGGCGAGGCCACCATTCCGGCGCTCGAGCAGATCATCAAGCGCGGCGGCGCGCTCGGCATCAAGGACATCGTGCTGGGCATGGCCCATCGTGGCCGCCTCAACGTTCTGACCCAGGTGATGCAGAAGCCGCATCGCGCCCTGTTTCACGAATTCAAGGGCGGCGCCTTCTATCCCGACGACGTCGAGGGTTCGGGCGACGTGAAGTACCATCTGGGTGCCTCGTCCGACCGCGATTTCGACGGCAACAAGGTGCACCTCTCGCTCACCGCCAACCCGTCCCACCTCGAAATCGTCGATCCGGTGGTGCTGGGCAAGGCCCGCGCCAAGCAGGATCAGCATATTTCGCCCGATGGCACGCTGGTCAATGTCGATCAGGAGGGCAAGCCCGACCGCTCGATGGTGCTGCCGCTGCTCATCCATGGCGACGCGGCCTTTGCCGGCCAGGGCGTCATTGCCGAATGTCTGGGGCTTTCCGGCCTCAAGGGTCACCGCACCGGCGGTTCGATCCACTTCGTCATCAACAACCAGATCGGCTTTACCACCTCGCCGATCTATTCGCGCTCCTCGCCCTATCCGACCGACGTCGCCAAGATGATCGAGGCGCCGGTGCTGCACGTCAATGGCGACGATCCGGAGGCGGTGGTCTTCGCCGCCAAGGTCGCGGTCGAATATCGTCAGAAGTTCGGCAAGCCGGTCGTCATCGACATGTTCTGCTATCGCCGCTTCGGCCACAATGAAGGCGACGAACCCAGCTTCACCCAGCCGCTGATGTATTCCAGGATCCGGTCGCACAAGACCACGCTGGAGCTCTATTCGGACAAGCTGGTCGCCGAAGGCCTGCTCACCGCGGCCGATGTCGACAAGCTCAAGGCCGACTGGAAGGCGAGGCTGGAAGCCGAATTCGAGGCCGGCCAGGACTATCGTCCGAACAAGGCCGACTGGCTCGACGGCGCCTGGAAGAATTTCAAGCAGGCGCTGGACGAAGGTCCGCGCCGTGGCGAAACCGGTGTGCCGGTCGAGCGTCTGGTGGCCATCGGCACCCAGCTGACCAAGGTGCCGCCCGATTTCCACGTCCACAAGACGGTGAAGCGCTTCCTCGACAATCGCCTCAACGCCATCGAAAGCGGCGAGGGGATCGACTGGGCCACCGCCGAGGCCCTGGCCTTCGGCACGCTGGTGACCGAGGGTCATCCGGTGCGCCTGTCCGGCCAGGATTGCGAACGCGGCACGTTCAGCCAGCGCCATTCGGTGCTCAACGATCAGCAGGTCGACAACAAGACCTTCACCCCGCTCAACAATCTGACGCCCGATCAGTCGCGCTACGAGGTCATCAATTCGATGCTGTCGGAAGAAGCCGTGCTCGGCTTCGAATATGGCTATTCGCTCTCCGAGCCGCGCGCGCTGACCCTGTGGGAAGCCCAGTTCGGCGACTTCGTCAACGGCGCGCAGGTGGTCATCGACCAGTTCATCTCCTCGGGCGAGCGCAAGTGGTTCCGCATGTCGGGCCTCGTGATGCTGTTGCCGCATGGTTATGAAGGGCAGGGCCCGGAGCACTCCTCCGCGCGTCCCGAGCGCTTCCTGCAGCTGTGCGCCGAAGACAATATGCAGGTCGCCAACTGCACGACGCCGGCCAATTATTTCCATATCCTGCGCCGCCAGCTCAAGCGCGACTTCCGCAAGCCGCTGATCCTGATGACGCCCAAGAGCCTGCTGCGCCACAAGCGCGCCGTCTCGGGTCTGGTGGAACTGGGGGCCGACAGCGTCTTCCATCGCCTGCTGTGGGACGATGCGGAGGCGCCCGGCCTGCCCAAGACCACGATCAGGCTGACCAGCGACGACAAGATCCGTCGCGTGGTGCTGTGCACCGGCAAGGTCTATTACGATCTTCTCGAAGATCGCGAAAAGAAGGGCATCGACGACGTCTATCTGCTGCGCGTCGAGCAGCTTTACCCGTTCCCGGCCAAGGCCCTGGTGGATGAGCTCAACCGCTTCCCCAATGCCGAAATCGTCTGGTGTCAGGAAGAGCCGCGCAATATGGGCGCCTGGGCGTTCATCCAGCCCTATGTGGAATGGGTGTTCGACCAGATCGGTCGTGCCGGACAGCGCGTGCGCTATGTCGGCCGTCCCGCCGCCGCGTCGCCGGCCACCGGCCTGATGCGGACCCATCTCGCGCAGCTCCAGGAATTCCTGGACGCCGCATTCGCCAAATAGGCCCTGAAGAAGGACAGATATTCATGTCGACAGAAATCCGCGTGCCGACGCTGGGCGAAAGCGTCACCGAAGCGACCATCGGCCAGTGGTTCAAGAAGGTGGGCGACACCGTCAATGCCGATGAACCCATCGTCGAGCTCGAAACCGACAAGGTGACTATCGAAGTTCCGTCGCCCGTCTCGGGCGTGCTCGAAGCCATTGCCGCCAATCCGGGCGACACGGTGGATGTGGGCGCACTGCTCGGCGCCATCGCCGCCGGCGGGGCCGCCACGGCCTCCGCTCCCGCCGCCGCGCCGACCCCGGCCAAGGCCGAAGTGCCGGCCGCCAATGCCGCCGGTCCCGAGCCGGTCAAGCCGATTGCGGCCACCGACCGCGCTCCGGCGCCCTCGGCCCAGAAGCTGATGGCCGAGAACGGCCTTGGCGCTGGTGACGTTTCGGGCTCGGGCAAGGCGGGTCAGGTGCTCAAGGAAGATGTGCTGGCTTCTCTTGCCCGCTCGTCCGCTCCCGCCGCCGCACCGGTCGCTTCGGCGCCGGCCGCCGTTGCCAAGCCCGCCGCGCCGCGTGCGCCGAGCGCAGCCGAGGATGCGGACCGCGAAGAGCGGGTCAAGATGACCCGCCTGCGCCAGACCATCGCCCGCCGTCTCAAGGACGCACAGAACACCGCCGCCATGCTCACCACCTTCAACGAGGTGGACATGAAGCCGGTGATGGATCTGCGCAATTCCTACAAGGACCTGTTTGAGAAGAAGCACGGCGTCAAGCTCGGCTTCATGGGCTTCTTCACCAAGGCGGTCGTGCACGCCCTCAAGGAGATTCCGGCGGTCAATGCCGAGATCGATGGCGATGAGCTGGTCTACAAGCACTATGCCCATATCGGCGTCGCCGTCGGCACCGAGAAGGGCCTGGTGGTTCCCGTGGTGCGCGACGCCGACCAGATGAGCATTGCCGAGATCGAAAAGGAAATCGGCAATCTGGGCAAGAAGGCGCGCGATGGCCAGCTGTCGATGGCCGACATGCAGGGCGGTACCTTCACCATCTCCAATGGTGGTGTCTATGGCTCGCTGATGTCGACACCTATCCTCAACGCGCCGCAGTCCGGTATTCTGGGCATGCACAAGATCCAGGAGCGCCCGGTCGTCGTCGGCGGCCAGATCGTCATCCGTCCGATGATGTATCTCGCGCTCTCCTATGATCACCGGATCGTGGACGGCAAGGAAGCGGTGACCTTCCTCGTTCGCGTCAAGGAAAGCCTCGAAGCACCCGAACGCCTGGTGCTCGACCTGTAATCGCCGTATTTTTCGGTTTGAAGGGGCTCGCTTCGGCGGGCCCTTTTTTGCGTTCACCAATTGGTGTTGTCGGTGGCGCTCGACGTTAACAGTCCGTTAGCGGATTGGGCCCTTAAGCGTAGCGTGGCGAGCGTGTGTGCATGGCGTGGAGGTTTGGTTTGCGAAAAGCTCTGGTTCTGGTCGCCTTGTGGACGGGCATGCTGTTTCCCGCTGCCGCGCAGGACGACGCCGCTGCCGATACCCAGCTCATCGGCGAGCTGATGGCCTTTCACGGCTCGCAGGCCATCGTCAATGTGATGACCACCCATTGCTATGAAACCACCGGTCTCGACGTCAGCTACAAGAGCGCCGCCGAGAACTGGTATCTGCGCAATATCGGCTTTCTCGACCTGGCGGACCGGGTGATTGCGCGCCTTGGCGGCGGGGCGGAGGGCCAGCAGCGGGCGGCTGAAACCTATGGCGGCACCCAGATCATGACCGCCTATAACCAGGCTGGCGACAAGAACAGTTTCTGTCGCGCCTTTCTCGAGCAGGTCGACACCGGCGCCCTCGATATCGACCAGCAATTGCCCGGCCCCCTCAAGCGGGCACAGGACATCTCCGCCGCCTCCTGATCGGTCGATCGTCGCTTGTTCTCCCCGCCCCGAACCATGCTATAAGCAGATGCTGCGCTTCGATTTTTCCGGGCGCGACGATTGGGCCGGCGCCTAAGCCGGATATCGGGGATAAGTCATGAGCATCGAACTCGCCCTTCTCATCTGGAGCGCCGCGCTGGCCAGCGCCTATATCGTGGTGCAATCCACCGCCTATCGGCTCGACTACGGCGTGCAGTTCGCCGGCAGCCAGCGCGACAATGAGCGGCCGCCGAACAAATGGGCGGCGCGCGGCAATCGCGCCCTGCGCAATTTCCTCGAAACCTACGCCATTTTCATCGCTCTGGCGGTCGCCACCGAACTGTCCGGCCGCTCGGACAATCTCACCCAATGGGGCGCGCAGATCTGGTTCTGGAGCCGCTGGGTCTATCTTCCCGCCTATTTCGTCGACGTGCCCTTCGCGCGCTCGGCGACCTGGATGGTGTCGCTGATCGGGCTCGTCCTGCTGTTCGTCGGCGTAGCGTTCTAAGGAAATACCCTATCCGGTTTTCTCCCGTGGGGGGTGCGCCTGTCGGCACCCCCGGCGCAAGCGGGGCCTGTCGTGAGATCTGGAGAAGGGCCCCGGGTCGAGCCAGGGGCGACCGTTCGCGAGTGAGACGCAGCTGACGGGGAAAACCCTTAAGTATCCCCACTTGCCCAATCGGCACGACCCGGCTGCACGCCGCGCGTTGCCGCCATCGCCGCTCTGGTGTAACGCTTTGATGCTCAAGCGCTGCGGGTGCGGATGATGGATTTTCCCTGGCTGGAATTTACGGGCCTGATGCTGGCTTTCGGCATCAATGCCGTCATTCCGGGTGCCGATTTCGCCATGGTGCTGCGCCAGTCGGTGGTGCATGGGCGCCGCGCGGCGCTGTTCACCTCGGCTGGCATCGCCACTTCTATCCTCGTCCATGGCAGCTATACCCTGCTCGGGGTCGGGATGATTGTTGGCCAGTCGCTGCTATTGTTCAACATTCTCAAATGGTTGGGTGCCGCCTATCTGGTGTGGCTGGCCATCGCCGCGCTGCGCAGCCCGCCGCCGGAGCCGCCAGTTGAACTGGATGCGTCCTCGGCGCGCCGCGGCGACATGGCCGCCTTCGCGCTCGGCTTTCTGACCAATCTGCTCAATCCCAAGGCGGTGCTGTTCTTCCTCGCGCTGTTCACCTCTCTGGTCTCCATCCACACGGACGGCCAGATCAAGGTCATCTATGTGGGCAGCATGAGCCTCATGCTTTTTGCCTGGTTTGCATTGGTGTCGGTTTTCTTTACGACCCCTTCGGTGAAACAGGGCTTTTTCCGCGCCGGCCGGTGGTTTAATCGGGTCACCGGCATTACATTCCTGGCGCTGGCCATTCGTGTCGCATTGGCACAGCAGCGCTAACTATCCGAGGCTAAGAGAAACATGGCAGATCAATTCGACCTCACCATCATCGGTTCGGGCCCGGGCGGCTATGTCTGCGCCATCCGTGCCGCGCAACTGGGGCTCAAGGTGGCCGTGGTCGAGAAGTGGCCGACCCTGGGCGGCACCTGCCTCAATATCGGCTGCATCCCCTCCAAGGCCCTGCTGCACGCCTCGGAGCTGTTCGAGGAAGCCGGCCATGGCTTCAAGGCCCTGGGCATCGACATTCCCGCCCCGCAGCTCAACCTGCCGCAGATGATGCATCATAAGGCCGACACCGTCGCCTCCAATGTCGGCGGCGTCGATTATCTGTTCAAGAAGAACAAGATCACTGTTTTCCGTGGCATCGGCTCGATCCCGGCCGCCGGCAAGGTTCTGGTAACCCCGCAATCCGGCCCGCAGCAGGAAATCGCCACCAAGAACATCGTCATCGCCACCGGTTCGGTCTCGGCCAATCTGCCGGGCATCGCCATCGACGAAAAGACCGTCGTCACCTCGACCGGCGCGCTGACGCTGGACAAGGTGCCGGGCAAGCTGCTGGTCATCGGTGCCGGCGTCATCGGGCTCGAGCTCGGCTCGGTCTGGGCACGCCTCGGGGCCAAGGTCACCGTGGTCGAATATCTCGACCGTATCCTGCCGGGCATGGACAGCGAGGTTGCCCGCCAGTTCCAGCGCATGCTGCAAAAGCAGGGCATGGAGTTCAAGCTCTCGAGCAAGGTCGCTGGCATCGACAAGCTGGAAAACGGCGCGCTGCAGGTTCGGGTCGAGCCGGCCAAGGGCGGCGATATCGAACTGCTCGACGCCGATGTGGCGCTGGTCGCCATTGGCCGCCGGCCGTTCACCGATGGCCTGGGCCTCGACATTGCCGGCGTGGCGATGGACGAGCGCGGCCGCGTGCGCGTCGATGGACACTATAAGAGCTCGGTCGACGGCATCTATGCCATCGGCGACGTCATTGCCGGCCCGATGCTGGCGCACAAGGCCGAGGACGAGGGCATCGCCGTCGCCGAAATCCTCTCGGGCCAGGCCGGCCACGTCAACTATTCGGCCATTCCGTCGGTGGTCTATACCAATCCCGAAGTCGCCTCCGTCGGCAAGACCGAGGACGAACTCAAGGCCGATGGCGTCAACTATAAGATCGGCAAATTCCCCTTCACCGCCAATGGACGCGCCAAGGCGATGCTGGCGACGCAGGGGTTTGTCAAAATCCTCGCCGATGTCGAGACCGACCGGGTGCTGGGCGCCCATATCGTGGGCAAGAATGCCGGCGAGATGATCCATGAACTGGTGACGCTGATGGAATTCTCCGGCGCTTCCGAGGATCTGGCCCGCACCACCCACGCCCATCCGACGCTGTCCGAAGCCATCCGTGAAGCGGCGCTGGCCTTGGGCGACGGGGCGATCCATATCTGACGGACGGGCCTGAGGCAATTTGCGGTCGCTAGAACGCGCGCCGCTCCAAGCGCCGATAGCTCCACCCAGCCTCGCTCTTTTCAGGGTGAGGTTGGGCAAAGGCGGTGGGCCTCATCGCGATGTCATCGCAGGTCGAACCAGTTCGACAAACAGGGCAGAGAGCCGTTTTGCTCTCGAAAATTCATCATACGATCTGCTTCTGATTGTATGCTGACGCGTCTTCTCCTTCGCCCGGGACCCATTCATGCTGATCTTCATGTTTTACCTCGCCATTACCGCCGAAGCGATGACGGCGGCGCTGGCGGCCGGGCGGCGGAACATGGACTGGTTCGGCGTCTGCCTTATCGCCTGTGTCACCGCGCTGGGCGGCGGCACCATGCGCGATATCATGCTCGGCCACTATCCGCTGGCCTGGGTGGCCAATCCCTACATCCTGCTGCTGGTCTGTGGCGCGGCGCTGGCCACCATTCCGCTGGCGCGGCTGGTCGACCGGCTGAAATGGCCTGTCCTGTTGCTCGATGCGCTGGGGCTGGTGGTGTTCACCGTGATCGGCTGCAATATCGGCATCGAGGCGGGCGTTCATCCGATTGTCGTCATCGTGGCCGGCATGGTGACGGGAACGGCAGGGGGTGTTTTGCGCGACGTGCTGTGCAACGATATTCCGCTGATCTTCCAGGGCGAGCTCTATGCCACGGTGTCTCTGGTGACGGGGGGCATCTACTTCCTTGGCCTTCAGGCCGGCTTGCCGGTCGATCTGATGGCGCTGGTCGCCATCGTGATCGGCTTCGCGCTGCGCGTGCTGGCGCTGGCGCTGAAATGGGAAATGCCGAAATTCGTCTATGATCGGGAAATGCGCAAATGAAACCGGTTCGCATCGTCTTGTCGCGCAAGGCAGGATTTGATCTGCAAGCGGTGTCCCACGCCCTCAATGGTCTGCCCGCCCATTCGGTGGCGCGGCCCGGCCCTTGGGGCAATCCGTTCACCATCGAGGCGGTCGCCAGGGAAACCGGGCTGGGCAAGGCCGCCGCGCAAGCCGAGGCGGTGGCGCGGCATGCGCGCTGGATGCGCGGCGAGATCGAGGCCGACCGGCCCCGCCCCAGCGATGCCGAGATCAGAGCGGCCCTTGCCGGCAGGAACCTCGCCTGCTGGTGCAAGGAAGGCACGCCGTGCCATGTGGATACGCTGCTGCCCATCGCGAATGATTAGGGCGATGGCGCGATATCTGCTATGGCTCTGAGCTACCATACTAGAACGGAGACTTGACTTGCGACAGACCTGGCGGTGGTTCGGCCCCAACGACTTGTGCAGCATCGACGACATTACCCAGGTCGGTGCCGTAGGGGTGGTGAGCGCGTTGCACCATGTGCCCAATGGCATGGTGTGGACCAAGCAAGAAATCGCCAAGCGCTATTCGGAGATTGCGACGCGCAAGGACGGGACCGCTTCCGGCCTCACCTGGGACGTGGTGGAAAGCCTGCCCGTCAGTGAGGATATCAAGAAGCAAAAGGGCGATTGGCGCGAGCATATCGCCAATTACAAGGTGTCGCTGCGCAACCTCGCCGAAAGCGGCATGGAGGTGATCTGCTACAATTTCATGCCGGTGCTCGACTGGACCCGCACCGATCTGCGTTGGACCGTGCCCAATGGCGGCTCCTGCATGCGCTTCGACATCAACGACTTCGCCGCTTTTGACATCCATATTCTCGAGCGTCCCGGCGCTGGCGCCGATTACACCAATGCCATCGCCGACGAGGCGGGCCGGCGGGTATCGGCGATGAGCGAGGATGAAAAAAAGCATCTCAGCCGCAATGTGACCATGGGCCTGCCAGGGTCCACCGAGGCGATGACGCTCGGCGACGTCCAGGCGCATCTGTCCGAATATGGCAATATCACCCGCGACCAGTTGCGCGAGCATTTCATCGCTTTCCTCGAGGAAGTGGTGCCGGAGGCCGAAAAGCTGGGGCTGCGTCTGTGCTGCCATCCCGACGATCCCCCATTCGCCCTGCTCGGTCTGCCGCGTATCATGTCGACGGAAGCCGACTACAAATACATCCTCGACGCCGTGGACAGCCCGGCGAACGGCATGACGCTGTGCTCAGGCTCGCTGGGCGCCCGGCCGGACAACGATCTGCCCGGCATGATGGAGCGGTTCGGGCCGAAGGTGCATTTCCTGCATCTGCGCAATGTGAAACGAGACAATGACGATATCGTCGGCTCGTTCTTCGAGGCCGAACATCTGGCGGGCGACACCGATATGGTGGCGCTGATCGCGGCCATCATCCGCGAAGAACGCCGGCGCAAGGCGGAAGGGCGTCGGGACGCAATCATCCCGATGCGACCCGACCATGGGCAGGACATTCTCGACGATCTGAACCGCCCCGCGCAGCCCGGCTACCCGACGATCGGCCGCATGAAGGGCCTGGCGGAGTTGCGCGGCGTGATGACGGCGCTGGAGCATTCGGCGCATGGGCTATGAGAGCCATGCTCGAATGGCGGGCCGCATTTCAAGCGATGAGGCCAGCCATTCGGGCGTCGCTTTCGGAGCTCAGTCTTCCAAAAGATAGCCGCCGGCGCGGCTGGGCAGGATGGTCTTGCCGACGATCTTGGCCACTGAAGCGCCGGCGGGCACATATTTGGCGCTGGCGCGCGAGAGGATGAAGCCGTCCGTGCCGGCGCGGATGGGGCTGCGGGCGAGGAAAGCCTGAGGTCCGTCCATGGCGATGAGATCGGCGACGATATCGCCGGCTCTGACGCTGTCGCCGAGCCCGACGCGATAGGCGAGCAGGCCGGGTTTGGACGTGCGCAGCACTTCGGTCGCCTCGAACGGCGTGGCGGCGGGGGCCGGGGCGGCGACCGGGGCAATATCCGCCTCGATGAGGCCGCGACCGGCAAAGAAAGCCAAGAGCCCGTCCGCGTCGGCACGCCCCAGATGATCGTGCGTATCGGCCTGGCCGCGATATTCGAGCGTGGCCGTTTCGGCTGCGATGGGCACCGGATTGTCCGGATTGTCCCGCTGCGCCTTGCGATAGAGATTGGGCAATACCTCGTCGAAGGAACCGCCGCCGCTGTCTTCGGCGGTGAGGGTGGCGGCAACGCCCATGCGGTCGGCAAGGTCCTGCAGGCCCGGCATCAATTCGGGCGAGGTGAAGATGTGCATCAGGCTTTCGTCGTCGCAATGCAGGTCGAGGACGATATCGGCGTCATGGGCGGATTTGAGGATATGCAGGCGCAGTTTCTGCGCGGCGGTGACCGGCTGCTGCTCAGCGAGCCAGGTGCCGACGGCGGCCCGGAGGAGCTTCACATTTTGCGCCGGGTCGGCGGTCAACCGGCCGCGAACCGCGTCGGCAACCATCGGATAGAGATCGGGCCAGCGCCGGTTGTAATTGACGCCGGTCTCGAGATCGTAGCGGCCGATATGGCGGCGCAAGGCGCGGGTGGCGAGGCCCAGCGGGTTGACTGAGGGGAAGATGGCGAAGCGGGCCTTGAGCCGTCCTTGCGCATCGGCGTCGCGCAGCATGGGCAAGAGATGATGCAGCGCCATGGTGCCGGGCTGTTCGTCGGCATGCAAGGCGGCCTGCAGGTGGATTTTGACAGCGGCGTCGGCGGGTCCGACCGTGTACCAATGAAGGGACGTGGTCTGGCCGGGCGCATCGCCGGGGAAGTCGAGTTGGTGGTGGGTAAAGGTCATGGTTAATCGCCTTGTCAGCGCATCCAGCGCGGCATGAACCGCACGCGCCCCGGCTGGGGCAGGTGCCGCATCAGCCGTTGATAGATGAGGCCGAAGATGAAGAAAACCACCAGCGACACGGCCAGGAAATACAGCGCGGCCACCGGGAAGTGCAGGAAGGCGTTGAAATCGCGCTCGAACAGATCCTTGGCGGTGATCATCAGATCCTTCTGACCGCCGACCACGGGGAGCGCCAGATAGACGATGGCGGTGGCGTGGAACAGGAATACCACCTCGTTGGTATAGGCCGGCCAGGCGAGACGGATGAGATTGGGCCAGATCACCCGGCGGAACTGCTGGCTCGGGCTCATGCCATAGGCGCGGGCGGCCTCGATGGCGCCGCGCGGCACGGCCCGCAGCGCGCCATAGAAGATTTCGGCAGTATAGGCGGCGGTGTTGAGCACCAGCACCAGCGGCCCCATGAACAGGGGATGCAGCACGAAGCCGGAAATGCCCAGCGGCCGCCAGACCGTCATGTTGAGCGACAGGGCCAGCGAATAGAACATGAAGAACTGGATGAAGAGCGGCGAGCCTCGAAAGGCATAGATATAGCCGCGCGACAGCCGGTTGATCAGCGTATTGGAGGAGGCCTTGCCCAGCGCCAGGAAGATGGCGAGGACGAAGCCGACCGGGATCGAGGCGGCGGCGAAATAGAGATTGAACAGCACCGCCGGCGCCATCATGGCGAGATCGTCGAGGAAAGCCTGCATCAGCCGCGCGCCTCGCTCAGAATGCCGCGACCGGCGCGGCGCATGATGGCCTCGAAGGCTTTTTCGGAAAGCCAGGTGACGAGGATGTAGAAGACGAACAGCACGAGATAATAGCGCCAGCGCCAGTCGTCATGCACAAGGCCGACGGCGGGGAGGAAATTGGGGGCTCCCAATCTGTCGGCCCACAGCACGATATCGGCGATCTGCAACAGCGAGAGCAGCGAAGTCGCCTTGATGATCAGCATCCAGACATTGGAGAGGCCAGGCAGGGCATAGACCCACATCTGGCGGATATGAACGCGCCAGAGCACCTGGCGGGCGCTCATGCCATAGGCGCGGGCTGCCTCCAGCTGGCCGTGGGGCACGGCGCGCATGGCGCCATGGATGACATTGGTGGCAAAAGCGCCATAGACGAGGCCGAGCGAGACGCTGGCCAGAAGCAGATATTCGGTGGTGCCGAGAAACCAGTTGGCTTCCCGGCACGGCGGCCAGGCCGAGCTCTGCGCCGCGATGGATTCGACTGTGCAGACCTGGGTGGCGACGACCCATTCCACCGCCTGCTCGAAGGCGAGCGGAAAGAACAGAAAGAACAGCACGTCCGGCACACCGCGAACGATGGCGGAATAGGTCGTGCCGATTAGCCGGAGGGGAAGGAAGCGGGAAGTCTTCAAGGTGGCGCCGGTCAGGCCGAAGACGACAGCCAGCGCACCGCCCAAAAGGGCGGCAATGATCGTGAACTGAAAACTGGCGTACCAGGTGAGGTGCTTGCCGTTGGTGAGGTAAGCGAACCAGAAGGCGATTTCGTCGAACATGAACCCTTATACCGCTCTTGCCTGTCCCCCCGGGGGCAAGGCGTATCGGAGGGAAAGACCGCCGCCCGGGAGGGCGGCGGCCGGGAGAGCCGATCAGTCGGCGAAATAGGGGCCGTGACCCTCGAACCACTTGGCGATCAGCGTATCGACCGTACCGTCCCTCTTGAGGGCGGTGATGGCGGCGTCGACAGTGGCCTTGAGGTCGCCGTCATCCTTGCGCACACCGGCGCCGACACCGTTGCCGATCAATACGTCTTCGCCTGCAAATTCGATGCCGCCGCCGGAGGCGGTGACCACGGGCTCGAGATAGGCGCCATCGGCCAGGATGGTATCGAGATTGCCGGCGGCGAGGTCGGCCATGGCCTGGTCGGCGGTGGCGAAGGTGATGATGGTGTTGTTGGGGCCCAGATTGGTTTCGGCGTAACTGGCCTGGATGGTGCCGCCCTGAACGCCGACGCGCGCGCCGGACAGGTTCGCGAAATCAAGCTCGGTACCGGCAAGGATCACATAGCGCGACGGATCGGGGGGGAAGTAGTTCTGGGTGAAATCGATGGTGACGAGGCGTTCATCGGTGATCGACATGCCGGCCATGATCAGGTCGTAGTTGCCGGCCAACAGGTTGGGAATGATCGAATCCCAGTCGTTGATGATCCATTCGCAAGAGAGGCTGGCCTGTTCGCAGATGGCGTTGCCGAGGTCGATTTCAAAGCCGGCCGGCGCGCCGCTGTCGTCGAGGAAGTTCCAGGGCGCATAGGCGCCCTCGGTGGCGATACGCACGGTTTCCTGCGCCATGGCGGAGCCGCCGAGCGCAACGACGGCGGCCGCCGCCAGCATGATCTTCTTCATTGTTCTTCTCCGTTCGGTTTGACCTGTCGTCATTGTGTCCGGTTGTCCGGGTCTTGCCTCGTCGCCGTCAGCTGTGGCTGGCGGCATTGAGGAATTGCTTGAGGCGCGGGGAGCGGGTGGCGCCGAACACCTCTTCAGGCGTGCCGTCTTCCTCGACCAGGCCCTGGTGGAGGAAAATCACCCGGTCCGATACCGAGCGGGCAAAGTCCATGTCATGGGTCACCAGCACCATGGTGCGGCCCTCGTCGGCGAGGATTTTGATGACGCGCAGCACTTCGACCTCGAGTTCGGGATCGAGCGCCGAGGTCGGCTCGTCGAACAGCATGACGCGCGGATTGATGCACAAAGCCCGGGCGATGGCGGCGCGCTGCTGCTGCCCGCCGGAAAGCTGGGCTGGATAGGCATCGGCCTTGCTGCCGATGCCGACCTTGTCGAGCATGGCGCGCGCCTCCGCCTCGACTTCGGGCCGGGCGCGCTTCTGCACCACCAGCGGCGCTTCCATGACATTTTCGAGGATCGTCATGTGGGCCCACAGGTTGAACGACTGGAACACCATGCCCAACTCGGAGCGGATGCGCCGGATCTGGCCTTCATCGGCAATCTGGCGGGCCTGTCCGCTGCCGCGCAACCGGACGGCTTCGCCATCGATCAGCACGTCGCCGCTATCGGGCACTTCGAGCATGTTGATGCAGCGCAAAAGCGTCGACTTGCCCGACCCCGATGAGCCGATCAGCGAAATGACCTGGCCTTCGCTGGCAGAAAAGGAAATGCCCTTGAGCACCTCCAGGGCGCCGAAGGATTTATGCAAATCGCGCAGCTCAACCACCGGCGATGTTCCCGACCTGGCGGGCTCGACTTGCGACATGCTCACTATTCTGGCCTGCAGGCGCAGGCACCTTCCTGACTGGCGATTGCCTTATTTAAAGGCTGGCAATCTTGACCGCCCTCAAGAAAAGCAAATGTCGATGAGATAGCAAGCGGAAAAAGCCGGATGTTCCTAGACCATCTGCGCCATCCTCTTGGCAGGAGGCGCCGATCGGGTCACATAGACCGGTGATCGGAGGAAAGTGACAGTGTTCTTTGTCGCTTCAAAAGTGTTCTGGCTGCTGGCCCAGCCGCTCAGCGTGGTGCTGCTGCTCATCGTTTTGGGTTTGGGGTTGCTGTGGGCGAAGCGGCGGCGCCTCGCCGTGGCGGCGTTGCTTCTCGCGGCGCTGGTGCAGGCTGTCGTGGGGTTCACCAATCTGGGCTATGTGCTCATCCAGCCGCTGGAGGACCGGTTCGCCGTGCCGACGCAGATGCCGGAGCGGGTGGGCGCCATCATCATGCTGGGCGGAGCCACATTGGCGCGACCGAGCATGGCGCGGGGAACCGCCGAGCTCAACGATGCGGGAGATCGGCTGACGACGACGCTGTGGCTGGCGGGGCTTTATCCCGATGCCAGAATTGTCCTTAGTGGCGGCTCGGGGCTTCTGGCGGATGAAAGCGAAAGCGAAGCGGAAACGGCCCAGCGCTTTTTCGCCCAGCATGGAGTTGCCCGTGACCGGCTCATTCTCGAGGGAGAATCGCGCAATACCGACGAGAATGTCGCCTTGACGCGCGCTTTGCTGGACGAGGTTCCCCGCCCGCTGGTGTTGGTGACGTCGGCGTTCCACATGCCCCGCTCGGTGGGACTGTTTGGGGCACAGGGGCTGGAGGTGATCCCCTGGCCAACCGACTACCGCAGCCCGGGACCCCGGTCTTTCGGGCTCGACATGGCCAATCCGGTGCAAAACCTCAATGTGACGACGGTGGCGATCAAGGAATGGATCGGTCTTCTCATTTACCACTGGACCGGACGGATCGCGGTTTTTTTCCCTGGCCCCTGAGGCTGGCAACAAAAAAAAGCGGCTCCGGAGAGCCGCTTTCGGGACGCCGGATGATCGGTGCCCTAGGTCCTGCGGAACAGGCCAATCACCAGCGAAATGACCAGGAAGGCCAGGAACAGGAAGAACAGGATCTGCGCGATACCAGCGGAAGCGCCCGCAATGCCGCCGAAACCAAGAACGCCGGCAATCAGGGCGATGACGAGAAAAACAAGAGCATAATACAGCATGGTGAACTCCATGAATTGTCTTGTCGACATAACGCGGCGGCGTCTTGGGCGGTTCCTGAAGACAATAAAAAAGGCCGGCTGAGCCGGCCTTCATGTTGATTTTTGCTGCCTTCACGCGGCGACGCGCGATCCCTCGTCAAAGAACAGTGCCTGGCTGATCAGCGCCTTCACCATGTCGGGATTGAACGGCTTGGTGACGAGGAATGTCGGCTCCGGGCGTTCGCCGGTCAGCAGGCGTTCGGGGAAGGCGGTGATGAAGATCACCGGCACCGAATGGGAATTGAGAATATCGTTGACCGCATCGATGCCCGAGCTGCCATCGGCCAGCTGGATATCGGCCAGGATCATACGCGGCTGTGTCTGATTGAACAGGTTGACGGCTTCCTTGTGGGTGCGCGCGACCGACACTACCTTGTGCCCCAGGCTCTCCACCATCTGCTCGATGTCCATTGCGATCAGGGGCTCATCTTCGATGATCATGATCTCGGTGGCCACCTGGCGCGAAATGTCGTGCGAGGCTTCGTCCAGCAGCGCCATAAACTCGCTGTCGGTAACCGAGAGGATTTCGGCCGCCTGGGCGTGGGTGAAGCCCTCGACGGCGACAAGCAGGAAGGCCTGGCGCGGACGCGGCGCCAGATTGGCCAGATTGGCCGCGGCGCGCTTTTCCCAGGCATAGCTGGAGATGGGGTCGGGCACCGTCACCGCCGAGGAGGAAAACAGCGCCGAAAACAGCTTGTAGACCGAAATGCGGTCGCTCGATGCTTCAGGAAACAGCGTTATGTCGGCAATGAGAGCTTCCAATGTGGCGGCTACATAGGCATCGCCTGAAGTCTGCGATCCCGTAACAGCACGGGAAAAACGCCGCAGATAGGGCAGGTGCGGAGCAATCCGCGTGGACAATGACATGGAAAACAACTCCCGGTGACGCTTCTATCGTGACCTCACGAGATCGATAAACGACTGCCGCAAAGAAAAGTTCCAAGGCTGGGAACTTTTTTTCCCGCGGGGAATTCTTCGCTTGAGGCGGCAAAACCGTAATGATCGCTCAGATCTGTATGAAGAAGGAATTTTCTGTGACCCAGCAACGTAGCCGGACGCTGGCGGGGCAAGCAGACGATGGACTTGGTGCCAATTCGGACATCGGTTCGCGGCTGCGTGCGCTCTATGGTGCGGTACAGGACGAGGGCGTGCCTGAACAGCTTCTTGATCTTCTCGAAAAGCTGGACAGCGCCGAGCAGGCGCAAAAATCGAAACTTCCCGTTCAGGAAGGGGAATGAGCGCATGACGGACGAAAAGACGTCGTTCAAGCGCGAGATGCTTTCCACCCTGCCCAGCCTGCGCGCTTTCGCCGTGTCCCTCACCGGCAAGCACGACAAGGCCGACGACCTGGTGCAGGATACGGTGATGAAAGCCTGGGCCAAGCAGACCAGCTTCGAAATGGGCACCAATATCAAGGCCTGGCTCTTCACCATTCTGCGCAATGAATTTTACAGCCAGATGCGCAAGCGCGGCCGTGAGGTGCAGGACACCGATGGCGTGTTCACCGAGCGCCTCTCCGTGCATCCGTCCCAATATGGCTCGATGGATATGGAGGATTTCAAGAAGGCGCTGTCGCAATTGCCCGACGATCAGCGCGAAGCGATCATTCTCATCGGCGCTTCGGGCTTTTCCTACGAAGAGGCGGCGGAGATCTGCCAATGCGCCGTCGGCACCATGAAGAGCCGGGTCAGCCGGGCGCGCTCGCGCCTGCAGGACATGCTCAAGGTCAGCGGTGAATCCGATTATGGCCCCGATGCGGTGTCGGCGCAGGTGACGACGAGCAATCATTCCTTCTAGGCAGAGCCCGTCGAGGAGACCTCGGCAGATCGTGTCGGGGCCTTTTCCTTTCCATCTCCAGCCGGTTCGGTTCGCCGCGGTGGCGGGGACCGGCAGCTGGCCTCAATGCTGCCATTGCGTGGCGGCAAACAATACCAATACGATAGGATATGTCACCGCTCTGGGCTGGGAGCGTTCCGATGAGGGGTTGGATGAACGCGGTGAGTGGAAAGCTGACAGGCGCGTCGCTGTCGACCTGGGGGCGCGTCAACTTCAGGCGGATAGCCGTCTGGGTGTCGCTGGCCCTGGTCATTCTGGCCGGGCTCGCTTCCCTGCTGCTCATGCAAGGGATCGAGCGTCAGCTGGGCGATATCACCCAGACCTATGCCGTGCGCCATCAGGCCAGCGAATTGACCATCGCCCTGGGAGAGGCGGAGGCCAATCAGCGCGGCTATCTGTTGACGCGCGACGCCCAATTTCTCGCGCCCTATAGCAGCGCTGTGGAGCGGATCGAGAGCCAGGTGCGCACCTTGCTCAAGATGACCGCCGATGATCCGGCGCAGGCGGCGCGCGTGCAGGGCATTACGGGCGACATCGCCGGGAAAATGGCGGAAATGGCGCGCGCGGTGGAACTGGTCGCGACCCGCCGCGACGCGGAAGCGCAGAGCCTGACGGAAACGGGGATGGGCGCGCGGCTGATGGCGGAAGTGCGCGATACGCTCAACCTGTTCATCGCCGAAGAGAACCAGAAGCTGGTGACCCGCAACGAGGCCATCGACCGCACCCGTGTCGGGCTGGCTGGTGTGTTGATTTCGGCGCTGGGTGCGGCCGCGATCCTGGCTTATGCGCTGTTGAGCCGAACGCAGCGGCAGGTCAGCGTGCTGACGCGGCGGCACCAGGGCCTGATGACGCAGAACGAAGCGCTCGAGGCTGAAATTGCCGAGCGCACCAAAGCCATCGAGGAGGCGCGCGCCCATGCCGAGCATGAGCGGCACCGGGTCGAGGCGCTTTTGCAGGACACCAATCACCGCATCGGCAATTCGCTGGCAACCGTCTCCTCGCTCCTGGCGCTGCAACTGATGCGCACGCGCTCCGACGAAGTGCGGACGGCGCTGGAAGCGGCGCGCCTGCGCGTGCACGCCATTGCCGCGTCGCATCGGCGGCTGCGGTTGGGCAGTGATCTGGAAACGACCAGCGCCAATGAATTTTTGAGCGCCGTCATCGATGACATGATGGCCACGCAAAATGATGCCTCGAAGGCCCAGATCGAGGCGGAGATCGAAGATATCGACGTCGGTGCCCGCGATGCTACCACCATCGGTATTCTGGTCAGCGAACTGGTGACCAATGCGCTCAAGCATGCCTTTCCCGATGGCCGGCGCGGCACGATTTCGGTTCGGCTGGTCCGCGAAGGGGGCCTGCCGGTGCTGACGGTGGCCGATGATGGCGTCGGCATGCCGCCTGATCAGGACGAGGGCGGTCTGGGTTCGGTGATCATCCAGCAATTGGCCGGCCAGTTCGGCGGAACGCCGAACTATGCCGGTGGGGAAAGGGGCGGCCTCACGGTGACGATTGCCCTGCCTAATCTCAATCGTCCGGTGACGATGCAGACCGAGGACACCTAAGTGCGGATTGCCGCCATTCTCAACCGCGAAGGCGGGACCTTGCGGACCCTGGATGTGGCGGGGCTCGCCGAGGAGGCGCAGCGGATTTTCGCCGATGCGGGGCACCGGCTCGACCCGCATATCGTTATCGGCGAAGAGGTCGCGGCCGCCTTGGAGGCCGCCGCGTCGGATCCAGACATCGAGGCTATTTTGGCAGGCGGGGGGGATGGCACGATTTCAGCGGCCGCCGCCATCGCTTTCAAGAGCGGCAAGCCGCTGGCGGTGCTGCCGGCCGGAACGATGAATCTTTTCGCCCGCGCGCTGCGCCTGCCGCTGGAACTGGATGAGGCGCTGCGTGCCATCGCGGCGGGCGAGGTGGTCCGCGTCGATATTGCGACGGCCAATGGCCGGCCCTTCGTCCACCAATTCGGGGTCGGCATCCATGCCCGCCTCGTACGCATCCGCAACGGCATGAATTATTCCAGCCGCGTCGGCAAGATGTTGGCCAGCCTGCGGGCCATTGGCGCCGCAGCGATCAATCCGCCGCGCTTCGAGGTGGAACTCGACAGGGCTGGGCAGCGGGTGGTGCGGACCGTGTCGGGGATCGCGGTGTCGAACAATCCGCTCGACAATGCGCCGATACCGGTCGCGGAGCGGCTCGACAGCGGTTTGCTGGGCATTTATCTGGCGGCATCGGTCAGCACGAGGGAACTGCTCAATCTGGCGCTCGACGTGTTTTCCGGGCGCTGGCGCGACAATCCTCAGGTCAGCGAATTGGAAACCCGCCGCATCTGTCTTCGATTTCCCAGACGCAAGCGCAACGCCGCCGCCGTGATCGACGGCGAACTGATCGAGCTGGATCGCGAAGTGACGCTGGAACTGCATCGGCAGGCGCTGCCTGTTCTGTTGCCCTATCGCGGTGATGTCAAAAAATAATGGCAACCAAAATCGCGGTCGCGCGTTACGAACGATTGGCCTTGGCGCATGCTGTTTCGAATTGTTGGTTGAGAGCCGCCCGTGAACGATAAATCCACTCCATTGCCCGATGCCGTGCGCAGGGTCGTGGAAGATTCGGCGAGACTGGATGTTCTGCACAGCCTCGCCGTTCTCGATACTCCCCCAGATAATGATTTCGACCGTCTCGCCCGGATGAGCGCCTCGATGCTGGGCACGCGCATCGCCCAGATCTCGCTGGTGAACCGGGAGCGGGAGTGGCGCCGGGCCTGCCACGGTCTCGAAGGTCTGATCCAGATCGATATTGAGACCTCGTTCTGCGCCCACACGATTGCCTCGTCGGAGGACCACATGATCGTGCCCGACCTGCTCGAGGATAGACGCTTCGCCAGCAATCCTTTCGTCACCGGCTGGCCCGATGTGCGGTTTTACGCCGGTGCGCCGGTGGTGGTGCGGGGGCAGCGGGTCGGCACGGTCTGCGTGCTCGATACTCAGCCCCGCAAGGAAATACCCTCGGATCTCGTCTGCCAGCTGCGCGATCTTTCCGATGTGGCGGCGAGCCTGTTTTCGCTCAAGGACGAGGCGCGGGTGCGCGCAAGAACGGCAGCGGCGCTGATGAAGGAAGAATGGCGCCACGCCCTGACGCTGGAGGCCGGCAAGGTCGGCAGCTGGATCTGGGAGATCTCGACGGGTGAATTGACCTGTAACGACATTTTCCGCCAGATCTTCGCGCTGCCGGAAAACGGCGTCATTATGGCCGAACAGGTGTGGAATGCGACGCATCCGCTCGATGTCGCGCGGGTGCAGGCGGGCCTCGCCGCCAGTCTCGAAGGCGGCGCCGACTATGATTGCGAGGCGCGGGTGGGCAGGAGCGGCCGCTGGGTGAGCATGCGCGGCCGGGTGTACCAGCGTGACGCCGATGGACGGGCGCTGGTCATGATGGGAACAGGCATCGACATCACCGAGGCGCGGACGAGCGCCGACCATACAAGGCTGCTTTTGCGCGAACTCAATCATCGCGTGAAGAATACCTTGGCCATGATTCATTCGGTGGCCCGCCAGACCATTCACGAAACGCCCGACCCCAAGGCGTTCATGGAAGCCTTCACGGGGCGGCTGCGCACGCTTTCCGACGCGCATGTGCTGCTGGCCGATCGTGATTGGCAGGGGATCGGGCTGATGGAAGTGGTGGAAGCCCAGATCGGTACGAAGGCGCTTGGTTCGTCTGCCCATGCCGCCGTATCGGGGCAGGACATGACCCTGCCGCCCGATCATGCTTTGGGGCTGGCCCTCATCCTGCACGAATTGACCACCAATGCGCTCAAACATGGGGCGTGGTCGCAAGGCGAAGGGCGGGTCGAAATCGACTGGACGCTGGAGGAAGGCCCGGATCGCGGGCTGCGCTTGCAGTGGCGAGAGCGCGGCGGACCGAAGGTCAGCAGGCCCAAGCGCAAGGGCCTGGGTTTGCGCCTCGTGGAGCGGGGCCTCGCCAAGATCATCGACAGCGAGGTCGATCTGCAATTTTCCGCCGAAGGCGTCATGGCCAATATCTGGATGCCCCTGCCGGCAGCCTGAAATCCTGCCGCTTCCAGCGCGGCAGGCAGGGTCAATCCTTGTCGCGCATCAGCAGCAAGGCGACGACGGCGGCGGGTATGCCGAGGCGCAGCAGAAGCGGCGACTTGGCCACCATCGGCAGGGCCGTGAGCGCGGCGGTGGTAAGGAACGCGCCGGTTTCGCTCGAATGCCGACGTTCCGCCGCTTCCCGCCGACGCCGACCTTCCCCGATTTGAGCCCCCAGATATACTGCCAGCGCCAGCAGCAGGAATATGCCGGCCATGATGAGGCTCGCCACCAACACGCCAAACATCTGCGACAGGGCGATAAAGCCGGCCACGAGCAGAAAGCCGAAGCCGATCAGTCCGAAAAGCGCGATGACCGCATAGGTCATCGCCAGAGATTTGGCGCGATGGGTCAGCCCCTCGGCTTCAAAGCCGAGAAGGGAAGCCAAGGGCATGAGCAGCTTCATCTTTAGTGCCGGGTCAAAAGCGCCAGAATAAAGCCGATGCCCGCGGCGGTGGCGACGGCGGTCAAGGGCTTTTCGCGGATCGTGTCCTTCAACTGCTTTTCGTATTCAACCGCTTGGCCCTGTGCATCCTCGATCAGATCCTGGCCGCGCTGCT
>JAHCJW010000042.1 GCA_026126125.1 Devosia sp. | reverse complement strand
GTCAAAGGTGAGATCGAAGCCACCGCCAACGAACTGCACCTCGCCCTCGGCGTCGAGCAGCAGCGCCCCGGTCAATGGCCGCTCGACCAGACCCGAGAAGGGCGCGATATTGCCGGTCTGCAGGCCAATGCGGCCCTTGAAGGCGGTGCCGTCGATGGTGCCCGACAGCCCGGCGGTCAGCGCTTCGCCGACAACGCGCAACTGCGCCAGCCGGATCGGCTCGCCCGCGCTCCACAGACCCGCCAGCCCCAGCCCGACACTGTCGCCGAGCGCTGCCTTGATGCCCGGCTCGGCGGCGATGCCGGACAGCGTGCCGTCGCCATTGAAAGTGACCATGCGGGTCGCCGGATCGGCAAGATTGCTGGCAACGCCCGCCACGCCCAGATCGAGCGTACGCGCGGCAAAACCCTCGGTTTCAAAACCCTCTATCCCCAGATCGGCGCGCCAGGCCCCGCCCGCATCCTCGCCGAAATCGATGGCGAAGCGGGCGCCGCGCAGGCGCGTGCCATTGCCGGCCACCGGCAGGGTGACGAGACCGCCATTGGGATCGGCGATGGTGGCGCGAAGATCGAGGCGGGAGAGGAAATTGTCCGTCGTGGTGGCGCCGCTGGCCGAGAGCGCCAGCTGCCCGCCCGAAAGGGTGACGGCGTTGAGGTCGAGCCCGCCTTCGCCGCGCAGCAGCGCATCGACACCGAGCCGCGTATCGGCGCCGAAAAATGGCCGATAGGGTTCGGCGACGAGGCGCGACAGCGGGCCGCCCAGATCGGCATCGATGGCGAAACCGCCCGCCTGCTGGGAGATTTTCGCCGTCCCCGCCAGCGCCGGCTGGCCATCGGCGAGGAGCGAAAGCTCGGCGGTCAGATCCGCCACCGGCCCGGCACCCTGCAGCGTCAACTGCATGGCGGGGCGCCCCTCGATATTGAGCAGATTGGCGATGACGCCATTTTCCGGCTCATTGAGATCGAAGGAAAGATCGATGGAATTGTCGTCGCGCCGATAGGCGACGTCGAGCCCGAGCGTGCCCCCCGGCCCGTCGAGACGGGTGATATCGAGCGCGGTATCGAGATTGCCCCCTTCAAGGGTCAGCGAGCCGGCCAGCGACACTTCCGAGCCAAGGCCGAACACGCCCTGCCCGAAGCTGACGCGCGGCACCACCAATTCGCCGAGCTGGATCGCCACCGGAAATTCGGGAATTTCCAGCGTCCCCGCCTCGGGCGGCGGCAGATCGACACCCTCCGCCGCAACCGCGTTGCGGATATAGTCGATGCTGTCGGCGCGCAACGAGCGCACTTCGAGCTTGCCGGTGAACAGCGCCGCCTGGTTCCAGTTGAGGCTGGCATTGTTGACGCGCAGCCACACGCCCTGCTGGTCGGAAATGGTGATTTCGCGCACCGACACGTCGGAGCCCAGAATGCCGTCGATATTGGACAGGCGGATCTGCCGCTCGGGCGTCGAGAGCCGGTCTTCGACGAAGCCGGTCAGCCAGTCCTTCTGCTGCTCGTCGGGCAAGGACAGCACATCCTGCGCCACCAGCGCCACCGGCACGGCGACCGCTGGGACAAGGAGAGCGGCAAGATAGGCGAGGCGACGGGATTTCCCCGGCATGTTCCTGAACCGGGCAACCATCAGAAGGCCTGCCCGATACCGGCATAGATGGCGTAGTCGGGATCGCCGGCCCGCTTGTTGAGCGGAATGGCGAGATCGAGCCGCAAGGGTCCGAGCCCGGTATAATAACGCGCGCCGACCCCGACGCCGAGGCGCAGATCCTCGAGCCCGGGGAAAGTGTCGGCCGCGACATAGCCGCCATCAACGAACCCGACAATGCCGATATCCTCGGTCACCTTGGCCCGCGCCTCGAGCGAGGCTTCGAGCAGATAGCGCCCGCCGGTGACGACGCCCGCGCCATTGTCGACGCCGATGGATTTGAAGCCATAGCCGCGCACCGAGCCGCCGCCGCCGGCAAAGAACAATTTGTCGGGCGGAATCTGGCTGAGGTCCGGCCCCACCAGCGCGCCGCCCTTGATGCGGCCGGCCAGAATGAAGGCGTCTTCCTCGGAAAAGCCGAAATAGGTGCGACCCTCGATGACGATGCGGGCGCCGGCCTTGCCAAAGCGCAGATCGTAGAACGGCTCGACCATGCCCGAGGCGTAAAAACCCTCGGTCGGATCAACGGCACTGTCGCGCCCGTCATAGGTGGCGCCGGCATAGAGCCCCAGGGTGGAAAAGTCGCGCGTTCCGAACCCGTCATCGAACCGGGCGCGCTTGAAGCTGGCGCCACCTTCGAAGGTCAGCTCATCCGAGAAGAAATGCGTCAGCCCCAGCCGTCCGGCGGCCGAGGTCTCGGTATATTTGGGATAGATGGTGCGCTCGGCCGACACCACCGCCACCAGATCCGTGTCGGGGGTGAGAAAGCCCGGCTTGGTGAAAGTGCCGCCGATAAAATAGTCGAATTCGGCGGTATTGACCGGCCAGGCGATGCTGGCCACCCGCGCATCGAGCCGCAGCCGCTCGGCCTGCCCGAACAGATTGCGCCAGAGATGATAGCCTTCCAGCCCGAGCCCATCGACGCTGGAATAGGTGGCGCCGACGCCGAAGCGGCGGCCGGAAAGTTCATCGACCACCAGCTGATAGGGCAACAGCCCGTCGGCGCCGATATCCTGCGCCGCCTCGAAGCGCGCCGCGCGGAACACTTCGAGCCGGTCGAGGCGCTTCTGCGCCCGGGTGATGTCGTCCGGATCATATTCCTGCCCGACCACCAGCCCGGTCTGCTGGCGCACGAAATCGGGGTTCATCGCCTCGGTGCCGGTAACCGTCACCGGGCCGAAATAGGCCATGCGGCCGGGATTGACGATGATGCGGGCCGCAACCGTGCGGCTGGCATGGTCGGCGACCACCTCGCGGCCGGCGATTTCGGCCTTGGCATAGCCCTGTTCCCGCCAGGCGGCGATGGCCAGCTGCTCGGCGGTCAGAATCACCGAGGAACGCGCCACCTGCCCCGCGGCGAAGCCCCGCATCGCCGGCAATTCGACCTGGTCGCCGGGGTCGGCGGTCGGCGCGGCCTGGTTGACAATGGCCACGTCGCTGAAGGTGAATAACGGTCCGGTGGTGACGGCGATGGTGACATCGACCGGATCGGGCAAATCGACATCGGGCGCCAGCTTGGCCGCCTCGACCCCGCCGATGCGGATCGACACCGCGCCGCCGTAATAGCCTTCATTGTAGAGCCCGGCGAGAATGCGCCGGTAATCGCCGCGCGCCTTGGCGATCAGCCCGGCAGCGCCGGAGGCCGGCTCGTTGGCGTCGGCGATCAGCGCCGAGGCATTGCGCGCCGCGGCATCGCCGGCATTTTGCTCGCTGGCCGAGAACGTCACCACATAGGGCTGGGGGTCGACGATCACCGCATCGGCATCCGCCTCGGCCTGATCCTCGAAGAATTTCATGCCGAACAGCTCGAAACCATGCGCGGACGGAACCACCAGGGCGACAGACGCCATGGCGATGCACAGGGCGCCAATACTCGTTACCAAACGCGCGCTTTGCAGTGGACCAGTTCCCGACCGTTACGCTTCAACTCTTTACGGCTGAAGCTGACATTGCCTCAAGACGGGGAAAGATTCCGTTAAGCTCGCCCCGCAACACGCCACGCCGACGCCCGCGTCAGCCTAAAAGGCGTTTGTTTCATGGCGAGTTTAGGGCGAGGAGGACGATGCGAACAAGTCTTGGAACGAAATTTGAACGCAGGGGACGAGAGGCGTGGCGAATGGGCAAGTGCGGCCCGCGCGCCCGGCCCTGCCCTCCGGCCCGGTTGACGGCGGGGCGAGGCCCGGTCCACCTTGCGCCTCTCCCTTTCGCCTCACCTTTACGCGCAGGACCCCTCATGTACCAGCTGCTCGATCCCAGTCGCTTCGTCGTTTTCATCACCGGCGCCACCTCCGGCTTCGGCGCCGCCGCCGCGCGCCGCTATGTCGCCGCCGGCGGCAAGGTGATCGCCACCGGCCGCCGCTCCGATCGCCTCGAGGCCCTGCAGGCCGAGCTGGGCGCGGACAAGTGCCATATTATCGCCCTCGACGTGCGCGACCGCGCCGCGCTCCAAAACGCCATCGCCGCCATTCCCGCCCCCTTCGACGCCATCAACATCGTCCTGGCCAATGCCGGGCTGGCGCTGGGCCTGCAGCCGGCGGCCGAGGCCGATCTCGACGATTGGCAGACCATGATCGACACCAATATTTCCGGCCTCGTCTACACGGTGCGCCTGCTGCTGCCCGGTCTGGTGGCGCGCGGCGGCGGCCATGTGGTGACGATGGGGTCGGTGGCGGGCGAATACGCCTATCCCGGCGGCTCCGTCTATGGCGCCAGCAAGGCCTTCGTGAAGCATTTCGCCCTCAATCTGCGCTCGGATCTGCAGGGCAAGAATATCCGCGTCACCGATATCGAACCGGGCCTGACCGAAACCGAATTCTCGGTGGTCCGCTTCAAGGGCGACCAAAGCAAGGCCGGCAATGTCTATTCCGGCACCAAGCCGATGACCGCCGAGGACATCGCCGAAAGCATCTTCTGGGCGACCTCGCTGCCTGAACACGTCAACATCAACAAGATCCAGATGATGGCCACCACCCAGGCCATCGGGCCGTTCGACATTTTCCGGGAAAAGTAACCCTTTAGTAACCATACTATTGCGACGGCGCGGTTTTTTGCTCTTTATGGCACCATGACCCGCCTCGCCCCGTCGCCCGCACTGATCATCACCGTCATGGCGGCCATTGCCGTCGTCGCGGTCGGTCTTTGCCTGTGGGGGACGGCCAACACACCCTGGCTCGGACTGGAGCTGGCGCCGCGCGGCGAAGTCGTGGTGGTCGAGCGATCGGGGCTGGACCTTCAAGCCGGCACCCCGATCACGGCAATCGCCGCGCCGGGGCAGCCCGCCTTCGCGCTGACACCGGGCGATCTGACCCTCGAGCCCGACGCGCTGCCCAATTACGCCGCCATCGACAGCTTCATCGCTCGCCAGGACCAGCTCTTCGAGCTGCTGCGCCAGCCCGAATTGACGCTCTATCGCGCCGATGGCACCACCATCGCGGTCTTTCCGGGCACTCGCCCGCTCTGGTCGATGCCCGGCAGTTTCTGGGTGCAGGTGATCACCGGGGTCACCAGCGTGCTCATCGCCTTCTGGGTCTGGGCCCTGCGCCCCCGGCAATTGGCGCCAGGCCTCTTCGCCCTTTCCGGCGTCGGCGTGCTGCTGGTGACGTTGAGCTCGGCCTTCTATGCCCATCGCGGGCTGGCGCTGCCGGGCGAGGCCTGGCGGGTTCTGCTGCCGCTCAATCATCTGGGCATCCAGTGTTTCAGCATCGGGCTGATCGGCCTGTTTCTCATCTATCCGCGGCCTCTCGTCGACCGACGCTGGCTGTGGCTGCTGCCGCTGGTTTCAGGCCTGGTGTTCCTCTTCGATACGCTGCACATCGTGCTGGAAGCCGAGCATTTCTACATCACGGTGATGCTGATCACGCTCACCATCCTGTTGCTCATCGCCGGGCAATGGTGGGCGACGCGCCGCCACCCCGACGAACGCGCGGCGTTGGGCTGGCTGGGTCTGTCGGTCGCCATCGCCCTCGCCTGCTTTTCCTTTGTGTCGCTGGCGCCGGGCGTTCTCGGCTTCGACAGTCTCCTGTCCCAGCACTACGGCGCCGGCGCGATCATTCTGATCTATCTGGGCCTCGCAATGGGTCTCAGGCGCTATCGCCTGTTCGAGCTGGGCGAATGGTCCTACCGCATCCTCTTCTACATCATCGGCGCCTTCGCCCTGCTCGGCCTCGACGCCGCGCTGATCGCCGGGCTCAATATCGGGCTGGCGCCGGCCCTGGCCATTTCGCTTTTGCTGGTGGCGCTCCTCTATCTACCCTTACGCGACTGGCTGTGGCGGCGCGTCTTCGCGCGCCAGCAGCTCAAGGAACACGAGCTGTTTTCCGCCGCCATGGACGTCGCCTTTGCCCCCAGCCGCCACGACAGCGCCACGCGCTGGCGGGCGCTGCTCGGGCAATTGTTCGATCCGCTCGAGAGCGCCGACCATCGCAACGACCTGCCCGGCCCGGCCGTCAGCGACGACGGGCTGACGCTGACCCTGCCCTCGGTTGCCGGCGCCCCCGGCCTGCGCCTCAGCTATCCGTTCGGCGGGCGGGGCCTGTTTCGGCCCGGCCATCTGGCGCTGGCCGCCAATCTGGTGGCGCTGACCGAAAAAGCCGAGGAAAGCCGGCAAGCCTATATGCGCGGCGTCGGCGAGGAACGGCGGCGCATGGCGCGCGATCTGCATGACGATGTCGGCGCCCGCCTGCTGACGGGCCTGCACACCGCCGACGAGCGCACCCGGCCGACCCTCCAGGCGGCGCTGAGCGATATTCGCGCCATCGTTTCGGGCCTGGTCGGCGAGGAAGCCGAACTCGACCGGGTGCTGGCCCAGATCCGGCATGAAGCGGCGCGGCGGCTCGAAGCCGCCAATATCGCGCTCGACTGGCCGCTGCCCGAAACCGGACCGGTGCGCATCGATTATCGCGCCCACAAGGCGCTGACCTCGGCGACGCGCGAAGTGGTGTCCAACGTCATCCGCCACTCCGGCGCCACCACCCTCGCCGTGACGCTTGCGACCGGCACGGAGCGGCTGAGCCTGCGGTTCAGCGACGACGGGCGGGGCTTGCCGGAGGCGGCGCTGGCCGGCGACGGCGGCGGCTATGGCCTGCGCAATCTGCGCCAGCGTCTCGAGGATCTGGGCGGCACGGTCGCCTTCGAGGTCCGCGCCGGCACCGCCATCGCCATCGACCTGCCGCTGCAGCCGCAGGAGCGGCCCCCGGAACCGGGGGTGCAGTTTTCGGCGCCCGAACTAGACTCGCCGCCATGACCGAGCGCGCCCCTCACCAACGCCATTGCCTTCTCGTCGAGGACCAGCCGACCACCCGCGACTGGATGCTGGGCGTTCTGGCCACCGCCTTTCCCGGCCTGAACATCACCGCGGTGGGCACGCTGCGCGCGGCGCAGGCCTGGCTCGACAACCATGCGGACGCATTGTGGCTGGCCGTGGTCGATCTGGGCCTGCCCGATGGCTCGGGCATCGACATCGTCCGCCGCCTCGCCGCCGAACGCCCCGGCACGCTGCCCATCGTCGCCACCATCTATGACGACGACGCGCATCTGTTCGAAGCCATCGCGGCAGGGGCGCGCGGCTATGTGCTCAAGGACGAGGAAGCCGCGCTGTTGGTGAACTATCTGCAGCGCATCGAGCGCGGAGAGCCACCCCTGGCGCCCTCCATCGCCCTGCGCATGCTCGATCATTTCCGCGCCCCGGCGGCAAGACCGGACGACGAGGCCGGCCTCAGCCCGCGCGAAACCGAGGTTCTTGCCTTGCTCGCCCGGGGCCTTACCGTGGCCGAAGCCGCCCGCAGGCTGGGGCTGCAGCCGCAAACCGTGGCATCCTATGTCAAGGTGATCTACCAAAAACTCTGCGTCTCGAGCCGCGCCGAGGCCACGCGCGAGGCGGTCAAGCGCGGGCTGGCCTGAAGCGAATGGCGCCGATCTGAAAGAAGCGCGACGCGCCTCAGCTTTCAGCCGGCGGCGGATAGGCGTGCTCGCCGCCCTGCCAGTCGCGCACGGTGAAGCACCCCTCGCCGCCGATCACGCTGGCCGCCCCGATATCGGCCTTGCCGTACCCCCCCGGAATATCGAGCACATAGGTCGGCTGGCAAAGGCCGGAGATGCGGCCGCGCAGCGCCGCCACGAGCCGCTGCCCCTCCTCGATGTCGAGGCGGAAATGGCTGGTGCCGGGGGCGAGGTCGGGATGATGAAGGTAATAGGGTTTTATGCGGTTTTCGACGAAGCCGCGCATCAGCGCCGCCAGCGTCTCGACATCGTCATTGACCCCGCGCAACAGCACCGACTGGCTGAGCAGCACCACTCCGCCCGCGACCAGATGGCCAAAGGCCGCTTTCGCCGCCGGCGTGAATTCACGCGGATGATTGGCATGCACGGCAAGATAGGTGGTCTTGCCGCTCGCCGTCAGCGCCGCCACCATTTCCCGGTCGATGCGTTCGGGCTCGACCACCGGCACGCGGGTGTGAAAGCGCACGATTTTCACATGCTCGATCGCCGCCAGCCGCCGCATCAGGGCGTCGAGCCGGCGCGGCGAAAGCACCAGCGGATCGCCGCCGGTGAGGATCACTTCCCAGATTTCGGCATGGGCGGCGATATAGGCGATGGCGGCGTCGAGCTCGGCCGCGGTCAGCGTGCCCAATCCCTGCGGCCCCACCATTTCGCGGCGGAAGCAGAAGCGGCAATAGACCGGGCAGACATGCACCGCCTTGAGCAGCACCCGGTCGGGATAGCGATGCACGATCCCTTCGAGCGGCGAATGCGCGAGATCGCCGATGGGATCGACGCGCTCTTCCGGCGTTGTTACCAGCTCTTGCGCCGAAGGCACGAATTGCCGCGCCATCGGGTCGGCGGGGTCGGCCGGATCGATCAGCGTCTGCACGGCCGGGGTGATGCCGATGGCATATTTTTCCGCCACGGCGGCAAGGTCCGCGCCGGCGGGGATAAGATGGGCGGCCTCGAGATCGGCGAGGGTTTTGAGCGCGCCGCCCCTCACCCTGCCCCTTTCCGCAGAGGGCGTGAGGGTAAGGGGTATTTCAGCTCTCGCGCTCATTCCGCAACCGGCGCCCATAGCACCGCCTCGATCCTCGGCGCGCCCGTCGCCAGCATCACCAGCCGGTCAAAGCCCAGCGCCACCCCGCTCGCTTCGGGCATGAACGCCAGCGCGGCGAGGAAATCCTCGTCGATGGGGTAGCGTTCGCCATAGATGCGCGCCTTTTCGGCCATTTCGGCCTCGAACCGCAGCCGCTGCTCGGCCGCGTCGGTCAACTCGCCAAAGCCATTGGCCAATTCGACGCCGCAGGCATAGACCTCGAAACGCTCGGAAACGCGGCGGTCGTCCGGCACGCGTCGCGCCAGCGCCGCCTCGCAGGCGGGATAGCGGTCGAGCACCGTGACCCGGCCATTGCCCAGTTGCGGCTCGACCTTTTCGACGAGGATGCGGCTGAACAGATAGCTCCAGCTTGTGTCCTCGGGCACGTCGAGCCCCAGCGCCGCCATCTGCGCCGCCAGCGCCGCGCCATCGGGCACGCCCTGTTCATCCATGCTGGCAAACAGATCGATCCCGGCATGAGCAATAAAGGCGTCGGCGACGCTGATCCGCTCGGCCTCGGCGCGCGGATCGCAGGCGCGGCCGCGAAATTCGAACTGTGCGATCCTCGTCTGCTCGGCCGCCAGCGCGATCAGCGCCAGCGTATCGGCGATGATCGCGTCATAGGGCTCACCGGCGCGATAGAATTCGAGCATGGTGAATTCGGGGTGATGCAGCGCGCTGCGCTCGCGATTGCGCCAGACATGTTGCAGGCTGGCGATGCGCGTCTCCCCGGCCGCCAGCAGCTTCTTCATGGTGAATTCGGGCGAAGTGTGCAGATACATGTCCCGGCCCACCCCGTCATTGCCGATCATGCTCGTGCCGAAGGCATGCAGATGCGTCTCATTGCCCGGCGAGCGTTGCAGCCCCGGCGGATCGACTACGAGAAACTCATTTCGCGCCAGCCAGTGGCGCACCGCCGCATCGATGCGGTTGCGCGCGAGGAGCGCGGGACGGCGGTCGGCGTGGCGCTCGGGAGCCCACCAGGGGGAGGCGTTGGACGAAGACATACGGGTTTCTGGCGCTCCGGTCTGGCGGTTTGGCGCGGAATACTGTATCGGGCGCTCGATGATATGTTTCGTCGGCGCGCGGACGGCCCTGCCTCTAGTACGCGCCACGCAATCGAACAAGGAAGAAATATGGTCAAGGTCATCGCCTCGTCCCTGCGCAAAGGCAATGTCGTCGAACAGGATGGCAATCTGCACGTCATCCTCACCGCCGAAAACGTCCATCCGGGCAAGGGCAACTCGGTCACCAACGTCACCATGCGCCGCATTTCCGATGGCGTGAAGGTGATCGGCCGCTGGCGCACGGTGGAAATGGTCGAAAAGGCCGACGTGGATGATCGCGAATACGACTATCTCTATTCGGACGGCGAGGGCCACCACTTCATGGAGCCCTCGACCTATGAGCAGATCACGGTGTCCGACGATGTCGTGGGTGACCAGAAGGCCTATCTCACCGATGGCATGAAGGTGCACCTGATGACCCATGAGGGCATCGCGCTCTCGATGGAACTTCCCCAGCGCCTGACCTTCGAGATCGTCGAGACCGAACCGGTGGTCAAGGGCCAGACGGCCTCGTCCTCCTACAAGCCCGCCGTGCTCAACAATGGCCTGCGCGTCATGGTGCCGCCCCATATCGACGCCGGCACCCGCATCGTCATCCTCACCGACGACAATTCCTACGTCGAACGCGCCAAGGACTGACCCGAAAGAGCCATGCTCGACGGGCAATAGAGCGGGTGGCATCCATCGTCACCCCCTCCCCAGCCCTCCCCTCAAGCGGGAGGGTGGCATCGCGCGGGGGCGCGATCTAGCCAAACGCATCAGCCCAACCGTGACAATAGCCGCGCCAGCTCGCTACTTCGCGTCGATATCCCGCTCCGCCTCGTGCCAATAAAGATCCGAACGATCCGGCGGCGTGCCATCGGCCAGCCAGCGGTCATAGGCCAGCTGCCGCTGATGCATCTGCTTGGCGCGCAGCCAATAGTCCATGGCGAGGCCCTCGGGCCGTCCATCCTGTTCCCAAAGAAAATAAGCCGTGTCGCGGACCCGCTCCGCCAGGGCTGTGTTCTTGCGCATATCGCTTGTGCCCGACATGAAGGGGCGGGCGCTCGCCGGCCCGCCCATTGGCCGTGCTAGGCCGCCTTCTTGTTGACCACGCTGGTCGCCAGCTGGGTCAACTTCTTGTCGGTGGCTTCTTCTTCCGCCAGCGTCTGGGCGAAGAGCTCGGCGGCCTCGGCGTGGCCCAATTGCTTGGCCCAGGAGCGCAGCGTGCCATAGCGGGCGATCTCATAGTGCTCGACCGCCTGCGCCGCCGCGGCGAGCCCGGCGTCGAGCGCCTGGGTGCCCTTGAACTCTTCCATGATCGACTTGCCCTCGTCGAGAATGCCCAGAATGGCGTCGCAGGTCTTGCCGCGCGGGGTCTTGCCCAAAAGCTCGAACACGCGCTCGAGCCGCTCGACATGGCCCTCGGTTTCGGCATGGTGCTGCTCGAAACCGGCGCGCAGATCGGGCGAGGCGGCCGCCTTGGCCATTTTGGGCAGCGCCTTCAGAATCTGCCGCTCGGCATAGTAGATATCCTTGAGCGTATCGAGAAACAGGTCGTCCAGTTGCTTGTCAGCCATCGTATCGACTCCATTGTCCTGGGAAATTGACGCTCCCCCAGCAACGGAGCGCCCGAACCAAGGTTCCGCCCTCGCCGATCACGATCTGGCTTCATGCTGCGTTTCTCGCCTAGACTGACGCCCAGGAGAAAATCATTCCATGTCCACCAGCCTCTACCCCGCCGATTTCTACGCCGATCGGCGGCGCCACACCGCCTATGCGGCCGAGCGCATTCTGGGCGCCCTGCCCGAGCGTCTCATCCGTAACCGCATCGCCGATATCGGCTGCGGCACCGGCACGTTTCTCGCCGCCGCCCGGGCCAGCTATGCCTTCGGCATGGAGGGAAACTGGGTGCGCGCGGACATGCTCGACGCGCCCGAAATCACTTTTGCCGCCCACGATCTCGAACAGCGCTTCACCGGCCCCGGCGTCGATCTCGTGCTGTCGCTCGAAGTGGCCGAACATCTCTCCCCCTCCCGCGCCGCTTCCTTCATCGCCGATCTCTGCGCCATGGCGCCGGCCGTATTGTTCGGCGCCGCCATTCCCGGCCAGGGCGGGGTTGGCCATATCAACGAGCAATGGCCCAGCTTCTGGGCCGAACTGTTCGTCGCTCATGGCCGCAAGCCCTATGACATCATTCGCCCGCGCCTCTGGACCGACGAGGCGATTCCCGCCTGGTATCGCCAGAACACGCTACTGTTTCTGGATGACGCCACCGGCGCGGCGCTCGGGCTGAGGCCCGACGATCCAACCCTCCTCGACCGCGTCCATCCCGCCTTCTGGGCCCGGGCCAATCGCGAGCTTATCCATGCCGGCGCCCTGCCGGAATCGGAAGTGCTGCGAGGGCAGGCGCAGGAAGCGCAGCAGCAGTGAACGGGGCTCCAAAGGCCCCCACCCTCAACCCTCGCCTCGCCTCGCAAATTCAGCTCATTTGCACATTTCCCGCAATTTACGCGATATTGCGCAAATTGCCGGGAAGGCAAAAAGCGCCGGCGTCAGGCCGGAAACACGGTTTCGCCAGCCACCAGCGACAGGCCGATCTGCAGATTCTGCACCGCCCTTTCCCCGTCCATGCGCTGCGCCAGAAGGCGGATGGCGCCGCGTCCGATCGCCTCGCGATCGACCCGCATCGTGCTCAGGCGCGGACTGGCCATGCCGGCAATGGGCAGATCGTCGAACCCCATGATGGAGAAATTGCCCGGCATGCCGGTATCGGGCCCCAGCAGCGTCTCGACCATCGACATCGCCACGCTGTCATTCCAGCAGAACATCGCCGTCACCTCGTATTGTCCGGCCAGCAAGCCATCAAGCAGGGCCCTGGTGCCCACTTCGTTGGAGCACACCACGACCCCCTCAACGTCCGGGCGCTCGGCCATCGCCGCTTCAAAACCATGCTGGCGCTGGCGGATGGTCGGGCGATTGCGGAACGTATAGTGCAGGATCTTGCGGTGCCCCGCGTCCAGCAGGTGCCGGGTGGCCATATAGGCGCCGTAGAAATTGGCCGGCGACACCGAACTGAGCCGCATTTTCGGATCGACCCCATTGGCCAGCACCACGGCCATATCGGTCTCCGCCCCCCAGCGCACCAGGTCGTCGCTGGGATCGATCCCCGCCAGCACCACTCCAGACGCATCCGATTTCATCGCCAGTTTGCTGACGAAGTCGAGCGTTACCACTTCCTCGTTGACCAGCCGCACATCAAGCGCGATCCCGTCTTCCGCCGCCTGCGTCCGCATGCCCTCGACAATGCCGTGATAAAAGCTGGCGAGGCTCCCCATCGCTCCGCTGAGCGGCACCAGCGCCAGCGCGCGCTTGTCGGGATTGCCGGCGGCGGGCGCATGCTTGCTTTTATAGCCCAGCATGCGCGCCACCCGCTGCACATCGCGCCGCACCAGGTCGCTGATGCCGATTTCATTGGCCAGCGCCCGCGACACGGTCGATACGGATACCCCCAGTTTTTCGGCGATATCGGCCTGCTTCGCGCGCTTGGCTGCCATTTTTGCTCCCTCCGACCCTCTCCGCAATATTTGCGTTTTTTGAGTGAAACAAGGAACCGGCGGGAAAACGCTTATCCGCCGAACCGTTCCGCCAGCCAGGCCATCTGCCGCCGGTCCTGGAACGGCCCGCCGCCCTCGTGATTGTTGAATTCATATTCGACGATCGTCTTGTCGGCCCCGGCAAAGGCCTTGAACGCCCCATAGACCGTCGAGGGCGGGCAGATATCGTCCATCAACGCCACCGAAAACAGCGCCGCCGCCTGCGACTGGCGGGCAAAATTGACCCCGTCGAAATAGCGCAACGTGTCGAAGACCTGCTCGCCCTTGTCGCGATGCTGGGCGAGGAACCGCACGATTTCGAGATAGGGGTCGCGCCCGGCCACCCGCACCGCGCGCGGAAAATCGCACAGGAACGGCACGTCCGGCATCACCGCCCTGACGCGGCTGTCGATCCCCGCCACCGCCAGCGCGATACCGCCGCCCTGACTGCCGCCGCACACCGCGATACGGTCTTCATCGACAAATCCCTGCCCGAGCAGCATGTCGATGGCCCGCACCCCGTCGGTGAACAGGCGCCGGTAATAATAATCGTTCCGCTCCACAATACCCTTGGTCATCACGCCCGGGATGGAGGGCATGGTGCCGACCGGATCGGCCGTGGCCCCCATGCTCCAGCCGCTGCCCTGGCCGCGTGTATCCATGCGGAAATAGGCATAACCCGAGGCGGCCCAATGCAGCAATTCATGCGGGAAGCCGCGGCCGCCGCCATAGCCCAGATATTGCACCACCAGCGGCAGCTTTTCCGGCCGGATTTTTGGCAGCACCAGCCAGCCGCGAACCTCGTGCCCGCCAAAGCCGGGAAAGCTCACATCGAACGCCTCGACCAGCGTCAGCGTCGTTTCCACCGGCACGATGCTGACCGCCCCGCCAATCGCGCGGGCTTCGGCAATGGTCGTCTGCCAGAACGAGACGAAATCGGCAGGCAGGGTCACCGCACTCTCATAGGCATCGATGGCGGGATGAACGAGATCGGGAAACGGCAAGACGGGGCTCCACGCGGCTTGTATGGCAGATGCGATCAAATCTGCACCCGCTCCCGACAATTATCCAGCACTCCCCGCGCTTTGCCACAGCATTCGGCGGGAAATCGGTGCGCGTTAACGTTGCCTCCCCGGCCCTTCCCTCACGGGGGAGGGCGGGGAGGGGGTATCGACAAGCTCGCCCCCCTATGCCAGCCTCACCACCACCCGGCTCACCAGATCGCCTTCCCACCACATGGGGAAATTCGTGCCCCATTTATTATTGTAAAGATTGATCCGCGCGCCGGCGCCAAAATCGGGCACTTCGGGCTGGAACGGCACGAAAGGCGCCCCCGCCGGCGCCACCAGCGCGCTATCGAGCAGATCAAACCGCGCCGTGGCGCAGCGCAGTGCCGAAACAGCCTGCAACTGCCCGCCGCCCCGGCGCACCATGTCGCCCGGCTTGTGCCACAGCCCCAGCTTTTCCAGCGCCCACTCGCCCGCTCCTGCCGGCGTCAGGCTCAAAAACCCCGCCTCCGGCATGCGATTGGCCGGCTTGTCGCGCAAGACAAGCGTGATCTCGGCGCAGCTGTCATCGATGCCGCGCAGGATCAGCTCGTGCCGCGCCGGCGCTCCCAGCGCCGCGCGCGCCCCCTCCGGCATCCGCCCGAAAACCCGCTGCCCATCGCCCGACACGCCCTGCCCTTCCGGCACGAACCGCGCCGATTGCGCCGTTTTCGCCGTGCTGAGCCCCGGCTTGTCGTGGTCGAGAATGGCCCATTCCTGCCGATGCTGCAGATAGCTTTCGAGATGGGTCTGCAATTGCGCCCAGTCATAGCTTTCGTGCCGATAGCCGAAGAGACTGCCCTCTAGCCCGGCCAGACGCACCCCTTTGGGCGACACCAGCGCGGCGATATCGCCCGTCGCCGGATCGATTTCCGCCGTCCAGCCGCCGCTTTCGAGCCGCTCTCCGCTCCCCGCCAAAACCTCGGCCGGCACGGCAGTGGCGGCCAGCGCCGCCGCCGCTTTCGCCCGATCCGCCTCATCCAGCGCCGCCACGGCCGCGTCGAGATAGCCGCGCTGCTCGGCCCAGCTCGCCTCGCTATAGGCGAAGCGATAATCCTTGTGCCGAGCCGCCTCGAAATCGGCCCGGTCCCAGGCCTTTTCGTCGCGCAGATAGGTCTTGATATCGACGCCCCAGGTGTGTTCGGCGACCTGCGTCAGCCCGCGACCGAAAGCCAGCCGCTCCGGCGTCAGCGCGGTGGCGAACCCGTCATAGAGCCGCCCCAGCGCCCGAAAATGCCGCAGCTTTTGCGGATCGGTGCCCACGCCATGGATCCAGCTATCGCCGATTTCCTGCGTGATCACCGGGAAAGCCTCCCGTCGCGCCCACATCGCACTCCCAAACGCATCGAGCGTCGACGCCTTGATCCGCGCTTCGGGGAATTCATGCCGCAGATGCCGCAGCGCCTCGACCGTCTGCCCGACGCTTTGCGGCCCGATATTGTCATTGGTATGGGCGAAGCTGAGGCCGATATCGTCCCCGGCGGGAAAATCCGTCGCCCCATAGGAGCCTTGATACATGACGACGATCTCGTCCCCGCTCGGCGCCTGCCAGCGGAAGATCGGCGGCACATCGGGCACCGGGCTGGCCGTATTCACCCCCAGATGCAGGAATTTCAGCCCGGCCTCGGCCATCAGCGGCACCATGCCCAGCGTATGGCCCGGCACGTCGGTCATCTTGGCGGCGAGGGTCTGCCGCCCGAAACGCCGGTCCAGCTCCTGGGAAAAAGACAGCCCGGCGCGGAACAAAGCCGGCGTCATCGCTTCGGTATGGGTGGTGAAGGGCAGGCCGTGCCAGGCGATCAGCCCGCGCTCGATGGCCTGTTCCAGCCGCTTCACCTTGTCCTGGTCCTGCGAATGGAGATGGTCCCAGATCAGCCAGGCGCCCGTGGTCCACACAAAGGCCGGATCATCGGGATTTTCCGCGAAAAAATGCGCCCCGGTGGCGATGGCCTGCGGAATGAACTGCTCGTGATATTGCCGCCGAACCTTTGCCGCATGGTCGGTAAAGCCGATATCGAGATGGGTCTTGAAAACGAGATGGATAGTCGTGTCGGTCATGAATCGTGCCGTCAGCCCACCGTGCCGCGCACGACGAGTCGGGTGTTGAGAGTTTCCTGAAAGCCCGGTGCGTCGGGCGCGTTGAGCCGCCGCAGGATCAGCCGCACTAGCGCCCTGACCCGTTCGTCGAGATCGAATTTCACCGTGGTGAGATTGTAGCTTTTCCAGTGCGACTGGGCGATGTCGTCAAAGCCGATCACCTTGACGTCCTCGGGCACGCGCAGGCCAAGCTCGTGCCGCAAGGCGTCCATCACCCCGAAAGCGCCTACGTCATTGGCGGCAAAGATCGCATCGGCGCCCTGCCCGACGCGGAACAGGTCGATGGTCGCCTGATAGGCCGCCTCATAGCTGAAATCGCCGCGCGCCACCATGGGCGGCTCGAGGCCCCGCTCCGCCATCACCTGCCGCAGCGTCCGCTCGCGCGAGCCATTGGCGCGCGATTTTTCCGCGCCTGACAGATAGGCGATGCGCTTGGCGCCAAATCCCTGCAACAGGGCGACGGCCTGCTCGATCCCGTCGCGCTGCAACACGTTGAGCCGGTCGTGCAGCGGCTGGCCCGCGCTCTCGTCGTCTTGCCCGGCAAGCGGATAATGCACATAAATCGGCACCGCCCGGTCGAGAAACCGCGCCAGCGTCTTGGGCTTCACATTCTCGACAAAGGCGATCACCGAGTCGGGATTGAAGCCGCGCATATAGGCCAGCAATTGCTCGTCCATCGAATAGTCGGTGCGGGTCTTGAACAACAGCGTGGCAAAGCCCTCATTCTGCAGGGCCGTGGTCAGGGCGTCGATTTCCTGGCTTTCCCAATGGCTGCACACATCGGGCACGATCATGCCCACCAGATGCGTGCGCCCGCTGACCAGCGCCCGCGCCGCCCGGTCGGGCGTATAGTTCAGCTCCTGCGCGATCTTGAGGATCAGCTCGCGCTTTTCCGGCTTCAGCGAGGTGTGCGGATTGAAGGCGCGCGACACCGCCACGCGCGAAACCTTGGCCCGCTCGGCAACCATTTCAGCCGTTGCCCGCCCGCGTGGAGCCGGTTCCGCATCGCTCACTCTGGGGCCTCCCTGCCATCGCGTTGAATGAAATCGTGTTCAATTCTCTGACCTGCCGCGGCAATGCTGTCAAGGTGACGCCCGCCCCTCCCCGTCGCGTTCGATCGCCCGCCTGTCATGGCATCGTCGCAAAAACCTGTCATCCAACGCCCGCACCGCTCACACCGTCTTCCGCCCCGCGAATTCTCCGCATTGACGAAAAGTGAAAACGTGTTCATTCTGCCCTGGCCTGCACACGGAAGATCCGTTCCATCGGCGGGCCAATACCGGCTACCGGAGAATTCGGAGCCACTTTTTCTTGGGAGGTTTTTGCGATGAGCAATCGTCTGCGCAGTCTCGCGCTTGGTCTTGTCGGCGCCACCGCCGTGGCTCTTCCGGCGTTCGCCGTGGATCTCAACGTCACCTGCCGCTGCGTCATCGGCGGCGTCAACAGCGCCACCGCGCAGTGGATCGAGGAAAGCGTCATTCCCGCTTTCGAGGCGGCCCATCCCGATGTCAATGTCGTGCTCAACCAGTTCGGCGGCGAAGACGCCCAGCTGACCCAGCAGCTGGCGCTTGACTTCTCCACCGGCGCCGGCCCCGACGTCACCGCTTTCGACGGTTTCCTCATCCCCTCCTTCGTCGAAGGCGGGCTGCTCAAGTCGCTCGATGAAGTGGCCGGCGCCGAAGTCAATGACTGGTCCGGCTGGGCCGCGCTGTCCGAGGGCTCGCGCGCCCTCATGCTCTATGAAGGCAAATATTACGGCATTCCCCTGGGCACCGACGTGCGCATGGTCCATACCCGCAAGGACATCCTGGCCGAAGCCGGCATCGCCGCCGACTGGCAGCCGACCTCGTGGGAAGAGCTGCTCGACGCCGCCCGCGCCATCAAGGCCATCAAGCCCGACAGCTTCCCCCTGCAGATCAATGCCGGCGTCGCCATGGGCGAAGCCACCACCATGCAGGGCTATTGGCTGGCGCTTCTGGGCACCGGCGAAGCCGTCACCGACGAGAACGGCAAGTTCATCGTCGCGAGCCAGGGCATTCTCGACACGCTCAATCTCTACAAGACCGTCTATGTCGATGAAAAGCTCGGCGATCAGCGCGCCCAGCTCCTCGCCGATGGCCGCAACCGCTCCTTTGCCAATTTCCGCGACGGCGTCACCGCGCTGCTGCTCGAAGGCGATTATTTCTACCGCTCCGTCACCCCCGAGGGCTCCGAATTCGCCGTGGCCAACCGCGACCAGGTGCAGGGCTGGGTGAAGATGCCGGCCAAGGAACCGGGCGCCGGCATTCGCGGCCAGGATTTCGTCACCATTTCGGGCGGCACCGGCTTCGTGCTCAATCCGGCCACCGACACGCCCAAGGAAGCCTGGGCCTTCCTCTCCTTCATGAACGAGCCGGCCCAGCTCGAGGCCTTCCAGGCCATCCAGCCGCGCATCACCGCGCGCACCGACGTGGCCATCCCCAACAGCCCGTTCCTGACCGAGACCAGCCAGACCCTGCTGCCGCTGACCACCGCGCGCCCGAACGACCCCAGCTACAACGCGGTCTCCTCGGAAATCCAGCGCATGACCGAAGCCGTGGTGTCGGGCGAACTCTCGCCCGAGGAAGCCATGGCCCAGTACAAGTCGGCCGTCACCGCCATCGTCGGCGCCGACAACACTGTCAGCCTGCTCTAGTCCTCCCTCCGGCCCCCGGCGCGCTCCGGCGTGTCGGGGGATGCTTCGGGCAAGGCACAACACCTCGAGCGCAGACCTATAGGGAAACGCTCATTTTTCACGATCGTCACCACCCGGTTCGTCCTTGTGGTCCAGGCCTCGGGCGAGATGGATTGCCCGGACAAGCCGGGCAATGACGACATGCAGTGAGACCGCGCCGCAAGCGCACGACCCCTCAGGCCCCGAACACGGCCTGGTCAGATAAATATCCGCGGGGCACCCCATGACCACCCAACCCATCACCACGGCCCCCAAACGCAAGGTGCGTAATTTCGCCCTGCTCTCCAATCGCGCTGGCGCGGCCTTCCTCACCCCGGCCGGTATCCTGGTGGCGGTCTTCGTCATCTTCCCCTTCTTCTGGGTGATCTTCGTTTCCTTCACCAACCGGACCCTGCTCGGCCGCACGGCGCTCAATCCCGAATTCGTCGGCCTGGCCAATTATCTGGCCCTGTTCGATCCCAATATCTTCTTCCAGCGCGGCCAGTTCGGCTTCTCGCTGATCCTTACCACCCAGTTCGTCATCGCCTCGGCGCTGATCGGCCAGGCGCTGCTCGGCCTCTTGCTCGCCTGGCTGATCCAGACCGTCCCCGCCTGGGTCAAACGCCTCACCGAAACCTTCGTCATCGCCGCCTGGATCCTGCCGGAAGTCGTCATCGGCTTTGCCTGGTTCGCCTTTCTCGACCGCGACGCCGGCACGCTCAACATGATGCTCAATGCCATCGGCCTGCCGAGCGGCGATTTCCTGCTCGAGTCGCCCTTCTGGGTCATCGTCGTGTTCAACACCTGGCGCGGCGCCGCCTTCTCGATGATGCTGTTCAATTCGGCGTTCTCCTCCATTCCGCCGAGCTATTTCCAGGCGGCGGACGTCGCCGGCGCCTCCTCCTGGCAGAAATTCCGCGACATCGCCGTGCCGCTCATTCGTGGCCACATCGTCACCAATCTGATCCTCATCACCATGTGGACCTTCAACACCTTCACCCCCTTCCTCCTCACCAATGGCGGGCCGAGCTACCGCACCGAACTGGTGTCGATCTACAATTACCGCGTCGCCTTCCAGGACTTCCAGTTCGGCAAGGGCGCTGCCGTCGGCGTCATCATGATGCTGATCAATCTCGCCTTCGCGCTGGTCTATCTCAGCCTCGGCCGCAAGAAGAAGGTGCGCTGAAAATGAAGTTCACCCTGCCCGCCTTTTTCGGACGCATGGCGTTTTCGGCGCTCGCCGCGCTGATCGGCGCCGCCTTCGCCCTGCCGCTGCTCTGGTTCCTCTTCGCCCCGTTCAACGGCCGGGCCGAGCTGGGCCTGACCATCCCCGACCCGTTCACCCTCAACAATTTCGTCACCGTCTTCGGCAATTCCTTTGCCGTGCAGGCCTTGTGGAACAGCCTCATCCAGGCCGTCGGCGGCGTCATTCTCGTCGGCTCCGCCGCCACCCTCGCCGCCTATGCGCTGTCGCGCTCCTCCATCCCGGGCAAGGGCGCGGTCACCTATATCCTGCTGCTCTTTTCCTCGGTGGTGTCGGGCTCCGCCGCCATGGTGCCGATCTTCCTCATCATTTCGGCCGCCGGGCTGATGGATACGCATCTGGCCGTCATCCTCACCTTTGCCGGCGGGCTCTTGCCCACCGCCATGTTCATCCTGCGCGACTTCATCGACTCCATCCCCAAATCCTATGAGGAAAGCGCCATGGTCGCCGGCGCGTCTCCGGTGCAGGCGTTTTTCGACGTCGCCCTGCCGGTCATCCGCCCCGGCATCGTGGTCATCGTGGTGTGGAGCTTCGTCAATATCTGGGGCTCGTTCCTCATCCCCTTCATCCTGTTGCGCAGCGACAGCAACATGCCCGCCGCCGTCGCCATCTATTCCTTCTATTCGGAAGCCGGCACGCCGGTGGTGACGCTGCTGGCGGCCTATTCGCTGATCTATTCGCTGCCCGTCATCGCTCTCTATCTCTTCGTCAGCTGGAAGTTCGGCTTCCGGTTCTTCGGCGGCATCAAGGCTTGAGTTTCCATGGCATCTGTTGAATTCAAAAACGTCATCAAGAGCTTCGGCGATTTCAAGGCCGTTTCCGATGTCAGCTTCTCCATCGGCGATGGCGAGTTCGTGTGCCTGCTCGGCCCCTCGGGCTGCGGCAAGACCACCTCGCTGCGCATGATGGCGGGCCTCGAAACCCCAACCTCGGGCCAGATCTATATCGGCGGCGAGGAGGTGACCCATCTCCACCCCAAGGACCGCAACATCGCCATGGTGTTCCAGGATTACGCGCTCTATCCGCATATGAACCTAGCCGACAACATCGCCTATCCGCTCAAAGTCCGCAGCGAGCCCTTGGCCCGGCGCCACGCCCGCGCCAAGGAAGTGGCCGACGTGCTCAAGATCGGCCATCTGATGGACCGGCTTCCGAGCCAGATTTCCGGCGGCCAGCAGCAGCGCACTTCGCTCGCCCGCGCCCTGGTCTATCCGGCCAAGGTATATCTGTTCGACGAGCCGCTCTCCAATCTAGACGCCAAATTGCGCCTCGAAGCGCGCGGCTTTCTCAACCATCTGCAACGCGACATGGGCATGACGGCGGTCTATGTCACCCACGACCAGGCCGAAGCCATGGCGCTGGCCACCCGCATCGCGGTGATGGACCAGGGCCGCATCGTCCAGTTCGCCTCACCCATCGAGATCTATCGCCGCCCGGCCACCACTTTCGTCGCCAATTTCGTCGGCAACCCGCCGATGAACCTTGTCCCCGTCACCGGCACAAAGGGCGATGGCAAGCTCCAGCTCAAGGCCGATGGCCTGACCATCGCCGCCCTGCTGATGACCGACGCCATCGGCACCGCCCTCGCCGCGAGTTCCTCGCTCACCCTCGGTGTCCGTCCCGAACATCTGGGCATCGCCACCCCCGGCGCCGCCAACACCATCACCGCGCCGCTCTTTGCCAATGAAAACATGGGGCCGGAAAGCCTCGTCACCATCGATCGCGGCGACACGGCGCGCGTCACCGCCCGCATCTTCACCGACGACCATCTCGACCTCGGCGACACCGTCACCCTCGCCTTCTCGGCCGAGCACGTGCATCTGTTCGACCACCACGGCAACCGGATACCCGGGACCAACGACTAGCGCCGTTCCTCTCTCTCCCCTTGAGGGAGAGAGGTTGACTTCATTATTGGGAGCCACCGGCCCGGCACCTCCCCCTTGACGGGGAGGATGGGAGGGGTGCGGGAGCCCCGATTTTCGTGCGTGAGAGCCCCCTTCCCCAACCCTCCCCGTCAAGGGGAGGGTGCTCGTTCAGCGAGCGAACGGGGTCCATAAATCGACTGGAAAGTCTTCGCCATGACCACCATCACCGCCGCCATCACCCGCGCCGACCAGTCAAACAACCCCTATTTCTACATCCCCTTCGAGGTCCCCCCCGGCATAACCCGCATCGATGTCACCCTTGCCTATGCCAAGGCCGAGGATTGCATCATCGACCTTGGTGCCTTCGATCCGCGCGACACAGGCTATCCGACCGCGCACGGCTTTCGCGGCTGGAGTGGCGGCGCCCGCGACAGCTTCTTTGTCGCCACCGACGACGCCACCCCCGGCTATGTCCATGGCGACATCCAGCCCGGCACCTGGAATGTCATTCTGGGGCTCTACAAGATCCCAGAGGCCGGCGCCGAAGCCACGGTGACCATCACCCTCGACGCCGCCCCACGCAAACTGGAGCCTCAGCCCGCCCGCAGCTTCCCGCTGCGCGAGCGATCGGGCTGGTACAAGGGCGATCTGCACTGCCACACCTTTCATTCCGACGCGCGCGGCGCCCCTGAGCTGCTGCACGCCGCCGCCCAACAGGCCGGGCTCGATTTCCTCGCCATCGCCGACCACAACACCATCACCCAGCGCCGCTATTTCCACCCCCAGTCCTCGCCGGATCTCGTCTTTGTCCGCGCCATGGAAATCACCACCGCCATCGGCCACGCCAATGTCTTCGGTGTCGACGACTGGATCGACTTCCGCATGACCCGGGCCTCCGACGCTCATGTGCTGGAGCGCCTCGTCCACGACAAAGGTGGCCTTCTCTCCATCAACCACGACAAGCCCACCATTCCCTGGGACTACGATTTCCCCGCCGCCGACTGCCAGGAAGTCTGGCAATCGACCTGGCTCGCCTGGAACTGGGTGGCGCTCGAGCGCTATCAGCAGCGCCTCGTCTCGGGCCTCAAACTCTCGGCCATCGGCGGCTCCGACTATCACCAGCCCGACCGGCTGCTGCCCGAAGGCCCGCTGGTCCTCGCCCGTCCCACCACCGTGCTCTATCTCGATGCGCTCAGCGAAGACGCCATCCTCGCCGCCATGAAAGCGGGCCATGGCTACATCACCGAAAGCCCCACGGGGCCGCATCTCGAACTGCGCGCCGGCGACACGCCGATGGGTGGCACCGTGGCATCCCTCACCGAAATCACCGCAATCATTCGCGGTGCTCAAGGCGACCGCCTCTCCCTCATCGACGCCAGCGGCACCATCGTCGATATCGAAATCACCAGCGACGACTGGCAGGCGACGCTCCCCGTCACCGCGCAAAAATTCCTCCGCGCCGAAATCATCGCCGCCGCCAGCCGCGAAGCCCTCATCGCCGACTTCACCTCTGCGCTCGACGGCCGCGACCTCCCCTGGCAGCTCAAGGGCGCCGACCTCGAAACCCAACCCCTCCGCCGCGCGCTGAGCAATCCGATCTATGTCGGCCTCTGATCCGCGGCGCCCCGCCTCTTTCGCCCCCTCGCCCCTCCGGGGAGAGGTTTGGGGTGAGGCGTTAAGGCCCATCAGCAGGAACCGGCCACCCCGCTTGAAAGTGGCCAGCTCCCTCACACCCACCGCCGTCACCCTCCCCCTTCCGGGGAGGGCACGGAGGCGGCTCGACAAGCACCAACCCCGCAGCTGTAACCCACCCCCCGGAGATCCCCATGCTCATCGGCAACGCCCCCAGCGCCCCGGGCATCGCTTACCCCCCCGGC
>JAHCJW010000041.1 GCA_026126125.1 Devosia sp. | reverse complement strand
CCACCAGGACGAGCGACACGCGATCGGCATGAAAAGAGGTCGATGATCGATTTGGATGTCCGGGTTCAATGTCGGGCAAGAGAAATTGTTATGATAATTCCATGGTTTAGACCTTCTTCAAGGCCATCAAATCCGAGCTGATCTGGCGCACACGCTTCCAGGCGAGGCAGGATGCCCAACAGGCCATCGCCCGCTACATCGACGGGTCTACAATCCGGTGAGGCGGCCCTCCGCCCTCGACTAGCAAGGTCCGGTCCAGTTCGAAAACCGGGCGCGGCAAACAAGCGAGAGCATGTCTCCCGAAAGTGGCCCCGGTTTCGGGATAAAGACATGCGACAAAACAAAGGGTTAAAGCGCGGGGAGCGAATCTGAAAGATCGCGACGCGCTTTAATGCCTCCCCACGAAAGCGGGGCAAGTCCAATCTGCATTGGCAATCTCGACCACAGCGCCGTCATCGTCGGCGATGAAGGCGTCCTTTGGCGACTTATATTTACTCTTCACCGTTGAAGGATGAGAGCTACGAGTTCGGCTTGCCGACTGGTACTGGTCTTTTGAAAGATGTTGCGCAGGTGAAATGCCAACGTGGTGCGGGCGATGCCCAGTTCGACGGCGATATGAACCGGTTGGCAGCCATCGGCCAGCCTCAGCGCCACCCGCGCCTCAGCCCGGGTCAGGCCGAAGTCTCGGGCCAGCGTGTCTTGGCAGAGCGGTGGCCGCGGCGCCAATTGTGTCCGCAATTGCTCCACTTGCCGCAGGCGGGCATCGACCGTGGCCAATAGGAGGTCGTAGTCAATCGGCTTGACCAAATAGTCGTCAGCACCCAGCCGCTTTCCGGCCACGACTTCGCGCGGATCGGCCAGTGCCGACAGGAAGACGAATGGAATATCGGCATAGGCGCCGCCCGGGGCCTTGGCTGCCGCCAACACCGCGTGACCGTTCAGCGCAGGCATCGAGATATCGCAGAGGATCAGATCGGGACGCTGCGCCGCCAATTGCCGCAGCGCGGCAGCGCCATCGCTGGCTTCGATGACGCCATAGCCGGCCTCTCTCAGCTCATCGACGATATCGCGGCGTAAATCCTCTTCGTCCTCGACGCACAGGATGAGCGGACGCGGATGGACCGTGCCGGGCGTCACGCCGTCTCTCCCAACCGGATCGGGGTGGGTTCGGCACGCTTGACTGCTCGCGGCAGGGTCAGGACAAAGCAGATCTGGTCATCAGCATGATCGGTGAGCTGCAAATCTCCTCCCTGCATATGCGCCAGACTGCGCGCCATATAGAGCCCGATGCCGATGCCCGGTCGGCCTTCGGCGTTATGGCCGCGATAATAGCGGTCAAATAGCGCCTCACGCTCATCGGGGCATATCGACGCCCCGCGATTGCTGACCTTGCACGCAATGGCCTGCCCATCGCGATGCACCGTGACGCTGATCGGGCTATCCGGGGGAGAATATTTGACAGCATTGGTCAGCAGAATGACCAGAATATTTTCGACATGGACCCCATCACAGCGCGCCATGAGGCCTGGCGGACCGGTGTCGAGCAGAATGTGACGCAGTGGCGTCGTTTCATTCTGGCGGGTGCAGACCTCCATTGCCAGTTGTCCCAGATCGCAGTCCTCGCTGCGAATTTCGATCTGTCCGGCATCGAGCCGCGCCGCATCCAGCGTACTTTCCACCAACCCGATCAGCCGGGCGATCGCCTGCCGCGCCTTGCCGCCGCGATCCAGCACCTCCGCTGCTGACAGCTTTTCACTGCGCCGCATAAGGCGTTGCAATGCGGAATCGACAATCGCCAGTGGGGTACGGAATTGATGGGAGATCATGGTGCCAAAATGCCGGTAGAGTTCCGCCGTCGCCCGTTCCCGCTGCAGCGCCGCGTCAAGCTCCCTTGTCCTGGCCTGCACAAGCTCTTCGAGTTGTTCCCGATGTTCCATGCTTTGACGCTGCGCCGCGTAGCGCTCAGTTTCATCCGAGACTAACAGGATGGCGCCGATAATCTCCGTGCCATCGCGCAGCGAAAAACATCGCAAATCGAGATAGTGCGGTGCATCGGCCTGCGGCGGGAAAAATGGCTGGTCGGGCAATATGGCTGCCACCCCAGCCAGGGCCTGATCGATAGCCTGCTCGATTCTGTCGATCTGAAAGAAGCCGGACACGGCGCCAATCCCTTCGCCAATGGCCTTGCTCGTCGGCACCCCGAACAATTGTTCGGCCGCGCCGTTCCAGACGGTGCAGTGTCGGTTCCGGTCGACCGCGACAATGCCTTCGCCGCTGGAGCCGATCAGCAATTGCGAAAATGCCCGTTCCTTGTCCAGCAGGCGGGCGCGGCGTCTTGCATTGCGTATGGTCAACAGGAAATGGATCGACAGCACCCCGCCGGCCAGCGAAATCCCGATAATCGAAATGATGATCTGCCAGACTTCCCGTCGCGAGGTATCGAGCTTGTCACCCAGCTCGTCCCATTCCGCCACCATCGCCTTGTTGGAGGCCGGCGTTAGCATGGCCACAAAGGGGTCAAGCAGCGCATTGATGGCTGGCAGATCGGCCTCGGCGCCTGGCTCAAGCCTCGTCAGCAAGACTGCCAACTCCGGCAGATCGAGCTGGAAGTCATCCAGCATCTGGCCAAAGCCCAAAGCCTGCATTTTTCTACGCTGCGGGCCATCATTGAGGAGAGCGACACGGCTGAGAAACAATTGATGATGCAGGTCCAGCGTCTCCTGGTCGATCTCGCCCAGCACGCGCCGCGCCGCTGTCTCGCTCAATTGCAGACTGGCCACATGGCTGCGCGATACCACCCACAGCATGTTTTGGGTGGCCTCTATGCGCATGTCCCGCTCGATGGTCGACAAGCGCAACAGCGAGAATGCCAACAGTACCGCGAACATGACGATAGTCAGGATCGGCAGGGCAATGCCTATCAGCGCCCGGACGGGGCGGGTCATTGGATATCCAGCCGCGTCAACTGCCAGACCCAGCGATAATCGTAGCGGATGTCCTGCAATTCAGCATGCTGGTCGCGTGGATAGACGATCCAGAGGGGGCCCTTGTCGCTAACCTGCAGCGGCGCGCCTTCATACGCATAGGCCACCAGCACATCGAAGCGTTCAAAGTCATCAGCAGCGATCGCAACGGCGTAGTCATTCAGCGCCGTCGCGGTGACAGTCGCGCCGGTGGCGCCGACATGAGCGAGCAGATCGCGCATGAGAAAACCATCAAAGCGTCGGATACCGTCGGTTACGGCGGTACTGGTTTCCAGCGTCATCACCGGCAGCGCCTGCAGCATCGCCCGGTCGAAAAGCGCCGCGCCATCCCGATTGGTATGGGTAATGGCGCCATGGACTTCGAGCACAATGTCGCCCTCTGGCCGAGCCAGGCGATCGGCCCATGCCGGACCCACCATCGTCGCTGTCGTCACCAGCGCGACGCAAACGGCTAGAACATTCTGTTGTATGCTCCTCAATATTGCCCCTCCCTCGGTCGCCGCGCCGCTTTTTTTGGACCATAGCACACTTATGCATCGGTGCTTCCTTCACCGCCCCCTCCATATGAAGGGGGCGCTTGCGATCCTGCCGCGCTAGGCTTGGGCACACCAAATCGCGCCTGGCCGGAGGAAGCATGTGGGATTTTAGCGTGGGCAAGGCTCTGGCACTGATGATGCGGACCTTGCCGTTCATCGTCTTGCGCATGGCCGTCTATTTCGGCATCGCGGTGGGTTATGTGCTGGTTACCGGCACCGGCGCCAGCATCGGCTATGGCGTCGGCATGTTCGGCGACAGCGATTTCCAGGCCAGTACCGCCTTCTGGGGCGGCGCCGCTGGCTTTGGCCTCTTCGGCGCCATCATGTACTGGGCCCGGGAATATATCCTCTATATCGTCAAGGCCGGCCATATTGCCGTGCTGGTCGAACTGCTCGACGGCAAGCCGATGCCGGAAGGCAAATCCCAGATCACCTATGCGACATCGGTGGTGCAGAAGCGCTTTGCCCAGGCCAGCGTCTTGTTCGCCATCGACCAGTTGATCAAGGGTGTGGTGGGCGCCATTACCGGGCTGGTGCGCGGCGTGCTCTCGATCCTGCCCTTGCCCGGTATCCAGCAGCTATCGGGTATCCTCAATGCCTTCCTCAAGATCGCTGTCGGCTTTATCGACGAGGTGATTCTCGCCCATGCCATCCGTACCGGCGCCACCAATCCCTGGGCCTCGGCGCAGGAAGCGCTGGTCTTGTATGGTCAGAACTACAAGGTGATGCTGAAAAACGCTGCCTGGCTGGCGGTCATCGTCTACCTGCTGAGCTTTGTGGTGTTTCTGGTGATGCTGGCTCCGGCGGCGCTGGTGGTCTACCTGATGCCCGGCGCCTGGGCCGCCGGCGGCGTGGTGTTTGCGCTGCTATTCGCCTGGAGCGTCAAGGCGGCCCTGCTCGAACCCTTCGCCATAACCTGCCTGATGGAGGTATATTTCAAGACCATTGAGGGCCAGCAGCCCAATGCCGAATGGGAGGCAAGGCTGGAGCAGCTTTCGGGCAAATTCCGCAAGCTCAAGGCCCGCGCCATGGGCGCACCGGGCGGCACCGCCTCGGAAAATAGCGATTGGCGGCCAGCATGACGCCGATTTGCGTCCAGGAGAAACTGATGAAAACGTTGCATGCCGTCCTGTTCGCCGCTCTGGCCCTGCTGGCGCCCACCGCAGCCGCGGTCGCGGCCGAAGACGTGGTGATCGTCTATGATGCCTCGGGCTCGATGTGGCGCCAGATCGATGGCGTCAGCAAGCTGGAGATCGCCCGTGAGGTGATGGTCGATCTGGTCCGGACCTGGTCAGCCGACACCAATCTGGGACTGGTTGCCTATGGCCATCGCTCGGAAGGCGATTGCGGCGACATCGAAACGCTGATCGCGCCCGGCCCGCTCGACCGGGCCAGTTTCATTGACACGGTCAATGCCATCCGCCCCAAGGGCAAGACGCCGATTTCTGCCGCGGTGCAACATGCCGCCGACCTGCTATCCTATCGGGACAACCCGGCCACCGTGGTGTTGATTTCGGATGGGCTGGAAACCTGCAAGGCCGATCCATGCGCGCTGGCCGAGCAATTGGCTCGGCAGGGGGTGAAGTTTACCACCCATGTGGTCGGCTTTGATCTCGATGACGAGGACAATGCGCAATTGGCCTGCATCGCTGACAATACCGGGGGCGTGTTCTTGCCGGCGCAGAATGCCGCCGAACTGAAGGACGCGCTGGCCCATGTGCAATCCGTCATGGACCTCCAGCCCATGACATTGGCGCCCGAGCCTGAACCCGAGCCGGAAATTGCCGAATTCGACACGGAGATCACCGCGCCATCCGAAGTCACCACCGGGTCCAGCTTTGCCGTCTCCTGGTCGTCCTCTGTGCATCCCGACGACATGGTCACCATTGTCCCGGCCGGGGCCGATGAGGGCAGTTACGGCACCTATGAGCGGGTGCGCGATAACAGCCAGGCCAGACTGGTCGCTCCCGCTGACCCCGGTCTCTACGAGGTCCGCTATATTCTCAATCAAGGCCGGCGCACTCTGGCATCGGCCGTAGTAGAAGTGGTCGAAGCCGAAGTCAGCATCAGCGCACCAGAGCAGGTGACTACAGGCGCCAGTTTCGCCGTCTCCTGGTCGGCAGCGGTGCATCCCAATGACATGGTCACCATCGTTCCGGCCGGAGCCGATGAGGGCAATTACGGCACCTATGAGCGAGTGCGTGATAACAGCCAGGGCAAGCTGGTCGCCCCGGCTGAACCCGGTCTCTATGAGCTGCGCTATATCCTCAATGAAGGCCGGCGCACTCTGGCCTCGATCATGGTGGAAGTGGTCGAAGCTGAATTGGGGATTAGTGGGCCCATTATGGTCCGTGCGGGGACGCCGGTTCGCGTGAGCTGGTCGTCCTCGGTGCATCCCAATGACATGGTGACCATTGTTCCGGCCGACGCCGAGGCTGGCAGCTATGGCCAATATGTTCGCGTCCACGACACGCTGCGGGCCGATCTCAAGGCTCCGGGCGAAACCGGACTCTATGAGGTGCGCTACATCCTCAATGAAGGAAGGCGGACTTTGGCGAGCTATGCGCTCGAAGTGGTGGACGCCGATGCGGCGCTGGATGGCGGCGCCAGCCTGACGGTCCCCGCGCAGGCCGCAGCCGGATCCAGCATCACCGTGTCCTGGAGCGGGGGCGCCGATAGTGCCGATCAGCGCATCGCGCTGGCGCGGGCGGATCAGGCCGATTTCAGCTGGATCAGTGCCCATAAGGTCGGCACGGCCACCACGCTGGAACTGCCCCTGCCCGCAGAGGCCGGGCGCTACGAGGTGCGCTACCTCGATGTCAGTGGCCGCGTCGTGCTCGGACGGGCCATTGTGGAGGTGCAGTAATATGCGGTGTTTCAAGGCAGTCTTTGTCGTCATGCTGTTCAGTGCCATGACGCCGGCCGCGCAGGCCGAGATTGATGGCCATGGGCCGGATGGCTGGCGTGTCACCGGCGTGCGGGTGGGCGAGGTGCTTAATGCCCGCATGGGGCCGGGCACCAACTACCCGGTGATCGAGACGTTCAGCGATGATGAGCGCGGCCTGCAGCAGATCACCTGCGTGCCGTTTTACACGGCGGCTCATTTCATGGCGATGAGCGAGACGGAAGTTGCCGCTCTGCCGCCGCGCTGGTGCCTGATGCGCGATGCAGCAATGCGCAAGGCCGGCTGGGTTTCTCAGCGCTATATCACCCCAGATGGCGGGGAGCTTTTTGACGCTCCCGTAGGCGGTTTGAGCACGCAGACGTCCGAGCCTTACGCAATGGATCCCGATATCGACCCGGTGATGCAGGCCGAGGATCTGGTGCGTGAAGTCTATGAGCGCCAGTTCCGGTCCGAAAGTGGTGGAATGCCCAGCCCGTTCGACCCGGCCGTGGCCGGTCACTATTTCACGGATGACATCGTGGCTTTGTTTGCTTCCGGTGATATCGGCGCCCATCCCCTCTATGGCAGCCAGGATTTCGACGGGTCGATCGGCGAGCCGACGGCCGACCCCGATAGTCCCATGTATCGCGGAATGATCACCATCAATGTTGACTTCACCAATTTTGGTCAGGACCAGCGCGCGGTCTTTTACCTGCGGGCCGATTCGGGCAAGGCAGGATCCGCGCTGCGCATCTTCCGCGTCGAACATGAGGGATGGTCCTATCCATGATGCCTGAGGCGCCGAAAATAATATCAGCAACCAGACCGACCATGCGTCTGACAAAGGCTGCGCCGGCCCTCAGCCTGATCTTGATACTGCTGGCTGCGGCGGCTTGCACCGCTGAGAATCCGAGCAAGGTCGAAGTCAGCAAGTCGGTGGAAGCTGCCAGCGGCATTCTGCAGACGACGATGGGCGCCTATTCATTCCTCCCCACCACATGTGCCGTCTATGTCGAGGATGGCGTCAATGACATTGAAGTTCAGGGCAGCGGCACGGCTCCGGACGGCGAGGTATTTTTCTTTGAGCTCTCATCGACGGCCAATGCGATGACCGTCGGGCTGGGTGTGGATGGCCCATTCGTAACGCCCGAGCGCGAGTTCACCGCCGGACGCGTTACCTCGCAGGAATTTTCCCTGGTGGTAACAGGCGCCGTCATCTCGGCCGACAATCTTGCCCTGGTGGACGAGCAGGGCCGGCCGGTTGATTCCGATGCCAGTTTGCGTATCACCTGCCCCTGATTTGCCCGATGGCAAGATAGGTCATTGCCACTATGGATCCGTACATCGCGATGCGGGTCTTTGCACAGAACTCGGGGGCTAAAATGTCCGCAAGCTCTTGGCGGTAGATGTACCATAAAGGGCGGGCGCCGCCCATGCCGCGTTGAGTGCCGGCTCACGAGGGCCATCAACGGGCCTGACAGCGGTGCCCTCTGAGGTCCCTGCAGTCGGGACATGGTCAGCACAGATGTAGCAGATTGACTATGACCTCTGTTAGTGCACAGAGTTGCCATCTACCAAGAAACCTTAATAAAATTAGTAGTTTACGTGGACTTCGTAAGGGCAGGTCAACGGCTTTGTGGCTAGTACAGTCAAGCACAGCCACTGAGCCCGTCCCTTGAAATCATTAGCAAATCAGCTCCGTCGCCCCGACGCGGTAGCACATTTTGAACACAAGCGGCCGATCCGCTGCATGTCGGGCTTGATGTCGACAAGGACTGCTTTGTCATCGATGCCGACGGAAAGCCCTCCCTGCCGCAACTGGGGAGCATGTTGCGTGAAGGTTTTCACCGCTCGATGCACATGGCCACACCCATGCCACCACCGATGCAGAGCGTGGCAAGACCCTTGCTGAGGTCCGAGCGCATCAATTCGTGAATGAGGGTGACGAGGATGCGGGCACCAGAGGCGCCGATAGGGTGGCCGAGCGCGATGGCGCCGCCATTGACGTTGACGATAGAGGGATCCCAATCCATCCCGGCATTGACCGCGCAGGCCTGGGCGGCGAAGGCTTCGTTGGCCTCGATGCGCTGGAGGTCGGCGATGGTCCAGCCGGCTTTTTGCAGGGCCTTCTTCGAGGCTGGAATGGGGCCGGTGCCCATGATGGACGGATCGACGCCGACCGTCGCCCAGGACGCGATACGGGCGAGTGGGGTCAGGCCGCGCCGAACCGCGTCCTCTTCGCGCATCAGTACCAGGGCCGCAGCGCCGTCATTGATGCCCGAGGCATTGCCGGCGGTGACGGTGCCGTCCTTATCGAAGGCGGGGCGGAGTTTGCCGAGAGCATCGGCATTGGTGTCGGGGCGCAGGTGATCATCGGCATCGACGATGGTCGTTCCCTTGCGGGTCTCGATGCTGACGGGGGTGATTTCGGCGGCAAAGCGCCCGGCGGCCTGGGCGGCGGCGGCTTTTTTCTGGCTCGAAAGCGCGAAGGCATCCTGCTGGGCGCGCGAAATGCCGAACTGGCGGGCGACATTCTCGGCGGTGACGCCCATGTGATATTGGCCGAAGGCGTCGGTGAGGCCATCGACGAGGAGCGTATCGAGAAGGCTCACCGGCCCCATCTTGGTGCCGGTGCGCAGGAACTGGCAATGGGGGGCGAGGGACATCGATTCCTGGCCCCCGGCGACGACGATTTCGGCGTCGCCCAAGGCAATCTGCTGCATGCCCATGGCGACGGCGCGCAGGCCCGAGCCGCAGAGCTGGTTGATCCCGAGGGCGGTGGCGGATTTGGGAATGCCGGCGCGGATGGCGGCCTGCCGGGCCGGGTTTTGGCCGGTGCCGGTGGTCAAGACCTGACCCATGATGGCTTCATCGACCGCATCGGGGGCGATACCGGCGCGTTCGAGCGCCGCGCCGATGGCCACCGCGCCCAGCTCATGGGCCGGAACGGAGGCGAGCGGCCCCAGAAAACTGCCGACCGGCGTGCGGGCCGCTCCCACGATGACAATGCCGTTCATGCTGCTTTCTCCTCAAGAACCAGGGTGAATTGCGCCTTTGTCTTGGCGGCAATTGCGGCGATGTCAACGCCGGACGGTGGAACCGCATCTAGGGCGAGTGCGCCTTGAAATGGGTCGTCCCTTCGGACGATGTTGGGTGGGGAGCGCGCTTTTATTGGAAATAGGGGGCGGATCGACGCGAAGAGGACGCTATCGTGGCGTCCCGATGACTGTCTCCGCATCCGCTTGTGAGTAAGGCCAATGAGTCTGGAAGACGCCGACTGGAAGTTCTCGACAATCCCCGCCCTTTGCGCCCGCGCCGCGGCGGTTTATGGGAACGAGCCGGCCATAGAGGATGGCCTTACCATCAGCTTTGTCGAGCTTGATCGCCTGCGCCGGCAATTTGCCCGCGCCTTGATGGCTTCCGGCATCGAAAGCGGCGACCGAGTGATGATCTGGGCGCCCAATACCTGGAAATGGGTGGTCGCGGCGCTCGGCATCACCAGCGCCGGGGCGGTGCTGATCCCGGCCAGCACGCGCTTCAAGGGCAAGGAACTGGAAGACCTGGCCGAGCGCGGCGGGGCGCGGCTGATCGTCTGCGCCGGCGACTTTCTCAATCTCTATTATCCCGACATGCTGACCGAGGCGATGCGCGGGCAATTGCTCGATGTGGTGGTGACCGATGGGGCGCGGGGCGGCGGTGTCGCCTGGGATGCGTTCATGGAGCGGGGTGATGCGGTCTCGGAAGCGGCGCTCGAAAAGCGTAGCGCCGCCATCGGGCCCGAAAGCGTTGCCGACATTCTCTTCACCTCGGGCACGACCGGCTATTCCAAGGGCGTTATGTATGGCCATGGCCAGTTCCTCCAGGCAGTCAATGCCTGGACCGGGCGGGTGGGGCTCCAGCGAGGCGACCGCATTCTCGTCATCCCGCCCTTTTTCCATGCTTTCGGCTATCGCAGCGGCGCCATCGCTTCGCTGATGGTGGGGGCGACATTGCTGCCGCATCAGACCTATGATGCCGAAGAGGTGTTGCGGCGCGTCGCAGAGGAGCGGATCAGCGTCATTCCCGGCCCGCCGACGATTTTCCAGGGCATGCTCGGGCATCCCCGATGGGAAAGCTTCGACCGCTCTTCGCTCCGCCTCGGCATCACCGGCGGGGCGGTGATCCCCTCGGTTCTGGTGGAACGGATGCGCACCGATCTTGGGTTCAGCGGTGTGTGCAACGGCTATGGCCTGACCGAATGCGGCGGCTATGGCTCGATGTGCCGCTATGACGATGCCGACGACATCATCGCCAATACGGCCGGACTGCCCATGCCCGGCATCGAGATGAAGATGATGGATGCTGAAGGCCGCATCCTTGCCGATGGCGAGACCGGGGAAGTGGTGATCCGTGGCTATATCGTGATGCAGGGCTATTTCAACGATCCCGAAAGCACCAAGCGCGCCATCGACGCCAATGGGTGGCTGCATACAGGCGACGTCGGCCGGTTCGATACCCATGGCAACCTGCTGATCGAAGACCGGCTCAAGGACATGTTCATCACGGGGGGCTTCAACTGCTACCCCGCCGAGATCGAGCGCATGCTCAGCCAGCACCCCTCCATCGGCCAGGTGGCGGTGATCGGGGTGCCGGACGAGCGGATGGGCGAGGTGGGCAAGGCTTTCGTGGTACTGCGGCCCGGAACCGAGGCCGATGAAGCGCAGATCATTGCCTGGTCGCGCCAGAACATGGCCAATTTCAAGGTGCCGCGCAGCGTCGAGATCATGAGAGCGCTTCCCACCAGCGCCCAGGGCAAGGTGCTCAAGCGCGAATTGCGCGACCAGTTCCTGGCGCAAAGCGCGCAGAAGGCCTGAAATGGCGCCGGTCTTTCTCCTGCCGACCCGCTCGGGCTCGACGCGCAACTGACCGCGATGGCGCGGTGGACCCGGGAGATGCCGGGCGGGCGGCGCCGGGGTTTACGCCTTACGCCTGATCCTGTCATCCAAAGGCGGAATGTTCGGTCTCACTGTCCGAACGGACGATGGCGCGGGAACGGGGCGCTGCAAATCTTCTCTCTCATAAGGCAGGCGCTCTCATAACGCCCGCCGCTATGAGAGGAGAAATTCATGAAGCCGTTGCTGCTGGCCACGACCATGCTGGCGTTGGTTACCGCCCCCGTATTCGCCCAATCCGCCGATGGTACGGTCAAGATCGGCATTCTCAATGACCAAAGCTCGTCCTTCTCGGCCCTGGGCGGGCCCGAAGTGATCGATGCGGTCAAGCTCGCCATCGAGGATTTCGGCGGCGAAGTTTTGGGCAAGCCCATCGAACTGGTCTCTGCCGACCACCAGAACAAGCCCGATGTGGGCCTTTCCATCGCGCGCGAATGGCTCGAACGCGATAATGTCGACGTGATCCTCGACATGGCCAATTCCGCCATTTCGCTCGGCGTCAACACGCTTCTGGGGGAAAAGAAGAAGCTCGGGATTTTCGTCTCCCCGATCACCGACCGTCCCACCGAGGCTGATTGCAACGGCTATGTCTCGGCCTGGGCCTATGACACCTATTCGGTGGCCCGCGCTTCGGCGCAGGCGCAGTTGACCGCCGGCAAGGATACCTGGTTCGTCATCTCGCCCGACTATGAAGCGGGCAAGGCGATGGAAGACACGGTCAAGAGCACGATCGAAGAGGCTGGCGGCTCGATTGTCGGGGCCATCCGTGCGCCGCTCGGCACCACCGATTTCTCCTCCTACGTGCTTCAGGCCCAGGCTTCCGGCGCCAAGGTGATCATGCTGACGCTCAACGGGCCGGAACTGGTCAATGCGCTCAAGCAGATCCAGGAATTCGGCATCGTGGCGCAGGGTCAGTCGGTGGGCGTCACCATTCTGCACCAGTCGGACGTGCGCGCCATCGGGCTCGATACGCTCAAGGGCATCCAGGTTGCCGCGCCCTGGTTCTGGGACGTCGACGATGAATCGCGCCGCTTCGCCGAAGAGATGAAGACGCGCACGGGCAATGCGCCGGGCTGGGTGGCCGCGGGCAATTACTCGGCCGCGATGAGCTATCTCAAGGCCGTGGAAGCGGCCGGCACCGACGATGCCGATGCCGTGCGTGCCAAGCTCGGCGAGATCGAGATCAACGATCTCTTCGCGCGCAACGCCACGCTGCGACCCAATGGGCGGCTGATCCACGACATGTATCTGGTCGAGGTCAATGCCCCCGATTCCCCGGAAGCTCAGGCCAATCCGGAAAACGCCTTCAAGCTGGTGTCCACGGTTCCCGGCGACACCGCCTTCCGTCCGCTCGACCAGTCGGTTTGCCCGCTCGTCAGCAAGTAAGACTGCAACGGGGTCGCGGCTTCGTCGCGGCCCCTTCGCTCGGAGGATTTTTTGGCTGGCTATCTCATCTTTGAAATCGAGATCACCGATCCCGATGCCTATCGGCTCTATCAGGAGGTCGCCGGGCCGATCATGCGCGCGGCGGGCGGCACCTTCGTTGTGAGCAGCAGCCGCATCGAGACGCTGGAAGGGGACTGGGCTCCGCCCTCGATCTCCCTCGTGCGGTTCGCGAGCTACGAGGCGGCGCGCCAATTCTATCATTCCAAAGCCTATCAGGACGTGCTGGGCCTGCGCCAGGCGGCGTCCAATGCACGCGGCATCCTTGTTGAGAGCCTTTTGCCATGAGCGGGACCGGCGCCGACTACATCATCGAGGCCAAGGGCCTCTCCAAGCAATTCATGGGCTTCATGGCGGTCCAGAATGTCGACCTCAAGGTGCGACGCAATTCCGTCCATGCCCTGATCGGCCCCAATGGGGCGGGCAAAACCACCACCTTCAACCTCCTTACCAAGTTTCTTCAGCCCTCGGCCGGGCAGATCCTTTACAATGGCGAGGACATCACCGCGCTCAAGCCGGACGTGGTGGCGCGCAAGGGCATGGTGCGCTCATTCCAGATTTCGGCGGTGTTTCCGCGCATGAGCGTGTCGGACAATGTGCGTATCGCCTTGCAGCACAAGCTCGGCACCTCCTACCATTTCTGGCGGCGCGAAGCCTCGCTCAACGTGCTTTCGGGGCGGGTGGACGAATTGCTCGAAGCGGTGGGCTTGCTCGATTATCGCCGTCACAATGCGGCCGAATTGCCCTATGGGCGCAAGCGCGCGCTCGAAATCGCCACCACCCTGGCGCTCGACCCGGAAATGCTGCTGCTCGACGAGCCGACATCGGGCCTCGGCCACGAGGATGTCGATCGTATCGCGGCCCTCATCGGCACGGTGGCCAAGGACCGCACCGTGCTAATGGTGGAGCACAATCTCTCGGTTGTGTCGCGCCTCTCCAACACGATCACCGTGCTGGCGCGCGGGCAGGTTCTGGCCGAAGGGGCCTATGAGAGCGTGTCCCAGGACCCGCGCGTGATCGAAGCCTATATCGGAGGCGCCGATGTCTGACCCCGTTCCCTATATGGAGGTGCGGGACCTTCATGCCTGGTATGGCGAGAGCAAGGCGCTGCATGGCGTTACTTTCGACATTCGCCGGGGCGAGATCGTCACGCTTTTGGGTCGCAACGGGGCGGGCAAGACCACGATCCTGCGCTCCATCATGGGGCTCATTCGCAAGAAAACCGGTTCGATCCGTTTCGATGGCCAGGAAATTCTTGGCCGGCCGCCCGAAAAGGTGGCGCGGCGCGGCATTGCCTATTGCCCCGAGGAAAGGGCGATTTTTGCCTCGCTCACCGTCGCGGAAAATCTGATGCTGCCCCCTGCCATCGCGCCGGGGGGATGAGCATCGAGGAAATCCTCGAGCTGTTTCCCAATCTCAAGGAGCGCTGGCACAGCCCCGGCACCAAGCTGTCGGGTGGCGAGCAGCAGATGCTGGCCATCGGCCGCATCCTGCGCACCGGGGCGACGCTGCTGCTGCTCGATGAGCCGACGGAGGGCCTGGCGCCCGTCATCGTCAAGCAGATCGCGGCGGTGATCCGCCAGCTCAAGCAAAAGGGCTTTACCGTGTTGCTGGTGGAACAGAATTTCCGCTTCGCCGCGCAACTGGCCGACCGGCATCACCTGGTCGAGCACGGCCATGTGGTGGGAACCTATACAAGCGCGCAGCTGGTCGATGAGGCCGGGCATATCCAATCCTCTCTGGGCGTCTAGGAGCCTTTCATGCAGATCACTCCGCAACTCCTGTTCGGCCAATTGCTGGTGGGCCTGATCAACGGCTCGTTCTACGCCATGATGAGTCTCGGCGTCGCCATCATCTTCGGCATGCTGCGCATCGGCAATTTCGTGCATGGCGCGCAATATATGCTGGGCGCGTTCGGCGCCTGGTTCCTTCTGCAATTGCCGGTTCTGTTTCCCGGCCTTGGGCTCCCGTCCCTCAACTATTGGTGGGCGCTGATCCTCGTGCCGCTCGGGGTGGGGGCGCTGGGCGCGCTCATGGAGCGCTTCCTCATCCGCAAGGTCTATAATCTCGAACATGCCTATGGGCTGCTGCTGACCATCGGCATGACCATGGTGCTCGAGGGGCTGTTCAATGTCCGCTTCGGGGCAGCGGGCCAGCAATACGGCGTGCCGGACCTGCTCCAGGGCGGGTTCAATCTCGGCTTCGTGTTTCTCCCTACCTATCGGCTCTGGGTGATCGTGGTCGCGCTTCTGGTCTGTTTCGGGACCTGGTGGCTGGTGGAGCGGACCAAGCTCGGCTCCTATCTGCGGGCGGCGACCGAAAATCCCGACATGGTGCGCTCCTTCGGCATCAATGTGCCGCTTCTCCTGATGTTCACCTATGCCTTCGGCGTGGGCCTGGCCGGCCTTGCCGGGGTGATGGCGGCGCCGATCTATCAGGTCAGCCCGCAAATGGGGCAGAATATCATCATCATCATTTTCGCGGTGGTGGTGATCGGGGGCATGGGCTCGATCTTCGGGGCCATTGTGTCGGGCCTCGCGCTCGGCATGATCGAGGGCCTGACCAAGGTTTTTTATCCCCAGGCCGCCTCGACGGTGATCTTCCTCATCATGGCGCTGGTGCTGGTGCTGCGTCCCGCCGGGCTCTTCGGCAAGGAAACCTCGGCCCATTCGGGCACCGACGTGGTGACGGCGCGCTCCGATTCCATCCTCGAAAACGGCCGCCTCTGGCTCGTCATTCTCGGCCTTGCCGGGGCGGCGGCGCCATTCCTCGTCTACCCGGTCTTTGCCATGAAGGTGCTGTGCCTTGCGCTCTTTGCCTCGGCCTATAACCTGATCTTCGGCTATGTGGGGCTCCTTGCCTTTGGCCACGCCGCCTTTTACGGCTCCTCGGCCTATGTGACGGCGCATGCCGCTTCGGTCTGGGGATTGCCCACCGAACTCTCGATCCTGGCGGGTGTCGGCATGGCGACGGTCTTGGGGGCGCTGTTCGGCTGGCTCGCCATTCGCCGGCAGGGGCTCTACTTTGCCATGATCACCATGGCTCTGGCCCAGATCGTCTATTTCTTCATCCTGCAATCGCCCTGGACCCATGGCGAGGACGGCATTCAGTCGGTGCCGCGGGGCAAGCTTCTTGGCTTCATCGATCTCAACGATCCGCTGGCCATGTATTTCTTCGTGCTCGCGGTGTTCCTGCTTGGCTTTGCCTTCATCTACCGCATCGTGCGTTCGCCCTTCGGGCAGGTGCTCAAATCCATCCGCGAGAACGAGCCGCGCGCCATTTCGCTCGGTTATTCGACCGACCGGTTCAAGCTCATCGCCTTCACCCTCTCGGCCATGCTGGCCGGTTTGGCGGGCGGCACCAAGGCCATCGTGTTCCAGATCGCCTCCTTGACGGATGTGTTCTTCTCCACCTCGGCAGACGTGCTGCTGATGACGCTGGTGGGCGGGGTGGGAACGCTGCTCGGACCGGTGGTCGGGGCGGTCATCGTCGCCACGATGCAGAAGGAACTGGCCGGGCTCGGCGGCTGGGTCGTGGTGGTGCAGGGGCTGATCTTCATTCTCTGCGTGCTGTTCCTGCGCAAGGGCGTGGTGGGGGCGCTTGAAGACCTCCTCTCCCGCCGCGCCGTGCGCCGGCGCGATGCCGCTGCGGCGGACCGGATCGCGGCGGCGGACCGGATCGCGGCGGAAAAGCGCTGATGGGCAGCCTTGTCATCGGCATAGGGCCGGGCCTCGGCCTCGCCCTCGTGCGGCGCTTCGCCCAGGAGGGCGGGCCCGTCGCCTTTGTGGGGCGAAGGGCCGAGGCGGTTTCCGGCTTTGAAATGCAGCTGCGCGGCGAGGGGCTCGATGTCATGGGCCTTGTCGCCGATGCGTCCAGGCCCGACACCATGGATGCCGCCTTTGCGCTCCTCCAAGCGCGCCATGGCGAGCCCGAGGCGCTGGTCTATAATGCCGCCATCATCGAGCCGGCGCGGTTCGTGACCCCTTCGGGGCTAACGGAAATGCGCTATGGCGACGCGCCGGGCTGGCGCAGCCATGGTGCGCCGGCCGACTTCGACTATCTCGTCGAGACGTTCAAATCCAATGTCGCGGGGGCGCTGCATGCGGCGCGGCTCGTCAGCCCCGCCATGATCGCGCGGCAAAAGGGCACGATCCTGCTGACCGGCGGCGTCCTGGCCTTCGATCCCTGGCTCGAATGGGGCGTGACGGCCTTGGGCAAGGCGGCGCTGCGGAGCCTCGGGCGCTCGCTCTTTCAGGAGCTGGAGCCCCATGGCGTGCAGGTTTCTACCATCGCCATCCATGGCACCATGGCCAAGGACAGCCCCTACGACCATGGGCTCGTTGCCGACGCCTATTGGCGCGTGCATATGCGCCCGCGCGGCGAATGGGACCCCGATTTCCATTTCAAGGCGGAGGAGCCTGCGGCATGAGCAAGACCATCGATCTTTCGGGCAAGCGCGCTTTGGTGACGGGCGGGGCGAGCGGCATCGGGGAGACAACGGCGAAGCTGCTTGTCGAGCTGGGGGCTCGCGTCGTCATCGCCGACATCAATGCAGGCGCATTGGCCGGTGCGGCGAACCGCATTCAAGCCGAGGGCGTGACCGCCGGTGACGTCGTTTCGGCAGCGGATGTCGAGCGCATGGTGGCCGATACGGTTGGGGTGCTCGGGGGCATCGATCTGGTTTTCAATTCCGCCGGGGTGGGGGATGATCTGGTTCCCGTCCATGAGCAGGAGCCCGAGCGCTGGCAGCGCGTCGTCGACGTCAATCTCAAGGGCACATATCTGGTCTGCCGCGAGGCGGGAAAGCATATGGTGGCGCAAAAATCCGGCGCTATCGTCAATGTCTCGTCCATTGTCGGGCTCGGTGCCTTTCCGGGGCGCTCGGCCTATGGCGTGGCCAAGGCGGGCGTCGTGCACCTGACCTCGACGCTGGCCTGCGAATGGGGGCATCTGGGCATTCGCGTCAATGCCATCGCGCCGGCCTATACGCGCACGCCGCTGGTGCAGGACCTGCTCGACCGCAAGATCTTCGATCCCGGTCTCATCGAGCGCCGCACGCCGCTGGCGCGCCTGGCCCAAAGCACCGAAATGGCAAGTGCCGTGGCGTTTCTGCTCTCGGATTGGGCGAGCTATGTCACCGGGGTGACGCTGCCGGTGGATGGCGGCTGGAATGCCTATGGCGCGGCCGGCGACGTGATGAAGGTCCGGCACGGGTAAGGGACCAGCCTCAACATCTCGGGATGGACCCCGGCTCAAGGCCGGGGTGAGTGTCGGTGAGTGCGGGGACTTACCCGCCTCAGGCGCGGTATTTGTCGAGGGCGCCTTCGCGCAACGCCGCCACGAGATCGCGCTTGCGGATCTTGGCCGCTTCGATGGGCATGGTATCGATGAAGTGGACCTGGCGCGGCACCTTGTAGGCCGAGAGATTGGCCCGGCAATGCGCGTCGACCTCCTCGGCGGTGAGCCGGCCATCGGCGGCGCGCACGATCACGGCCACGGGCACTTCGCCCTTGCTCTCATCGGGCAGGCCGACCACGGCGCACATGGCGATGCCGGGATGCTGGTAGAGCACGGCCTCGACCTCGATGGGGTAGATATTGTGACCGCCAGCGATGATCACGTCCTTCTTGCGGTCAACGATATAGAGATAGCCATCGGTATCGACATAGCCGAGGTCGCCCGAGGCCCAGCCCAGGGCAGAAAAGGCGGCGGCGGTGGCTTCGGGGTCGCGGAAATAGCCCTGGCTGACGCAATCGCCGCCGATTACGACTTCCCCGATAGTGCCGCTGGGCACCGGATTTCCCGCATCGTCGAGAATGGTGATGCGTGAACTGCCCACCGGCAGGCCGGCCGAGCCGGGCTTGCGGATGCCGTTGACCGGCTCCATCACCGTCTGGCCCATGGTTTCAGTGGAGCCATAGACCTGGACGATGCGCGCCCCGGTCAACGCCTCGAAGCGCTGCACCATGGGCTGGGGCACCGGCGAGCCGCCGGTGGTGCAAAGGCGCAGCGAGGAAAGGTCGTGTCGGGCCGCGTCATAGTCGTTGACCATATAGACATACATGGTCGGGGTGCCGCCGAAATAGCTCACCTTGTAGCGGGCGATGTCGGTGAGCACGCGCTCGGTATCCCAGCGCTCATGGAGGACCAGCGTACCGCCGGTATAGAGGCAGAGATTGAGCGTAACCGTGAGGCCGAAATTGGTGAAGAGCGGCACGGCGCACAGATAGATCTCCTCCCCATAGCGCGAGCGGTGCGACACCATCATGTCACGAAGGGAAGAGGCGTGATTTCCCTGGGACTGTGCGATGCCCTTTGGCGCGCCGGTGGTGCCGGAGGTGAAAAACAGCGATGCCGTATCGGCGAGCGTGAGAGGAACGTCGGTAAAACTGTCGGACGCGGCGGTCATCATGGCGTCGAGCGCGTCGCCGGCCGGCGCGGATTCACCGGCAACGAGACAGACGAGAGACGTGAATTCGTCTGCGATCTGGCTGAAATAGGGTTGGGTCGCGCCATCGGTGATGATGGCGGAAAGATCGGCTCCGGTGATGACCTTGCGCAATTCGTTGTGGCGGAACATGGCGCTGAGCGGACAGGGCACGGCCCCGAGGCGCTGGCAGGCCCAAAAGCCGATGGCCATCAGCGGATTGGAGGGCAGATAGAGCCCGACGCGATCGCCCTTGCCGATGCCGCGGGCGGAGAGGACATTGACGAGCCGCGCCGTTTGCTTATAGAATTCGGCATAGGTGAGGGGCTTGCCATCGTGGATGATGAAGGCCCGGTCAGGCAGTTCACGCGCGTTGCGCGCCAGCATCTGGCTTAGATATTCCACTCAAGGATCCCCACTTTTGGCTGCGGTCTTTTCCGCCCGCGCAGCCGTTTCTGCCATCGTCTGTTGGGACTAGGACGTGTGGACTCTTGGGATTCCCAAGAGTGAGCAAATCAGATTCAAGACTGTCTTTTGGAGGCAGTGATGGGTGTTCTGGACCGTTTGATCCTTGCGGACGATCATTGGGAGCGCATATCGGCCCACATTATCGGTGATGAGCGCAGTCGCGGCTCGTCGGGCCGTGACAACCGGATGTTCATTGAAGCGGTTCTGTGGATCGTGCGCACCGGCTCCCCCTGGCGTGACCTGCCCGAGGTGTTTGGTGATTGGAACAGTGTCTTTCGCCGTTTCAGTCGCTGGAGCCATAAGGGCGTCTGGTGGCGCATCTTCGCGGCGATGTCCGACGACCCCGATTTTGAGTATCTGATTGTCGATTCCACCATCATCCGCGCTCATCAGCACGCTTCAGGCGCTAAAAAAAGGGGGCTCAAGATCAGGCCCTCGGCCGCTCGCGAGGCGGTCTGAGCACCAAAATCCACATGGCCGTGCGCGGCCTCGGCTGCCCGGTGCGCTTCACCCTCACCGCCGGCCAGAAGGGCGACGCGCCTCAGGCCGATGAGCTGATCGAGGGATTGCCCGCCAAGATCGTCATGGCGGACACCGCTTATGATAGCGACCACCTGCGCAAAGCTATTTCCGACAAGGGGGCTGTCGCGGTCATCCCCAACAATCCCTCACGGGCTCGAAAACATCCCCTCGACAAGCACCTCTATGCACAGCGCCATCTGGTCGAGTGCTGCTTTTCAAAGCTCAAGCAATTCCGCCGCGTTGCAACGCGCTTCGAAAAAACCGCAAAGCACTATCTCGCCATCGTAACCATCGCGGCGACAATCCTATGGATCAGATAACTGTCCACACCTCCTAAAGCGCGTCGCGATCTTTCAGATTCGCTCCCCGCGCTTTAAGCCTTTGTGTTGTCGCATGTCTTTATCCCGAAACCGGGGCCACTTTCGGGAGACATGCTCTAGTGGCGCGGCCCTCGCCGGGACGTTCAGCTCACTTCGCCTTCAAGAGCGTCGAGTTCCATCTCCCGCAGCCGCTTGATCTCATCGCGCAACCGCGCTGCCTTCTCGAATTCGAGATTGGTCGCCGCCTCGCGCATTTCGCGTTCCAGATCCTTGATGACGGTGGCGAGGTTGTCGCCGGTGACGGTCTTTTCCTTGCCGTCCTTGCCTTTGCCGATCGAGACGGTGACGTGATCTTTTTCGTAGACGCTGTCGACGATGTCGTTGATGCGGGCTTTCACGGACTGCGGCGTGATGCCGTTGGCCTCGTTGTAGGCGATCTGCTTTTCGCGGCGGCGGTTGGTCTCGGCCAAAGCGCGCTGCATGGAGCCGGTTTCCGTGTCGGCGTAGAGAATGACCTTGCCATCGACGTTACGCGCGGCGCGGCCGATGGTCTGGATGAGGGAGGTTTCGGAGCGCAGGAAACCTTCCTTGTCGGCATCGAGAATGGCGACGAGGCCGCATTCGGGGATGTCGAGGCCTTCGCGCAACAGGTTGATGCCGACCAGCACGTCGAACCCGCCGAGGCGCAAATCGCGGATGATTTCGATGCGCTCGATGGTGTCGACGTCCGAGTGCATATAGCGCACGCGAATGCCTTGTTCGTGCATATATTCGGTCAGATCCTCGGCCATCTTCTTGGTGAGGACGGTGACAAGGGTGCGATAGCCGGCCTTGATGGTCTGGCGGATCTCGTCGATGACGTCATCGACCTGATGGGAGGCTGGGCGGATCTCGACCGGCGGATCGATAAGGCCGGTAGGGCGGATGACCTGCTCGGCGAAGACGCCGCCGGTCTGTTCCATTTCCCACGAGCCGGGCGTGGCCGAGACATAGACCGATTGCGGCCGCATGGCGTTCCACTCCTCGAAGCGGAGGGGCCGGTTGTCCATGCAGGAGGGCAGGCGGAAGCCGTATTCGGCCAGCGTGGCCTTGCGGCGGAAGTCGCCGCGATACATGGCGCCGAGCTGCGGGATGGTGACGTGGCTTTCGTCGACGAAGACCAGCGCGTTGTCGGGCAGATATTCGAACAGGGTCGGCGGCGGCTCGCCCGGCTTGCGGCCGGTGAGATAGCGCGAATAATTCTCGATGCCGGCGCAGGAGCCGGTGGCCTCCAGCATTTCGAGGTCGTAGCGCGTGCGCTGCTCGAGGCGCTGCGCTTCCAGCAGGCGGCCGGCCTTTTCCAGTTCGACGAGGCGGTGCTTCAGCTCCTCGCGGATGCCCTTGATGGCGCCGTTCAGCGTCGGGCGCGGGGTGACGTAGTGGCTGTTGGCGTAGATTTTTACCGATTTCAGGTCGCCGGTCTTCTGGCCGGTCAGCGGGTCGAACTCGGTGATGGCGTCGATCTCGTCGCCGAACATGGAGATGCGCCAGGCCGCGTCTTCAAGATGGGCGGGGAAGATTTCGATCGTATCGCCGCGCACGCGGAACGAACCGCGCTGGAAATCCATCTCGCGGCGCTTGTATTGCTGGGCGACAAGGTCGGCGAGCAGCTGGCGCTGGTCGAGCCGGTCGCCGACCTGCATCTGGAAGGTCATGGCCGTGTAGGTCTCGACCGAGCCGATACCGTAGATGCAGGAGACCGAGGCGACGATGATGCAGTCGTCGCGCTCGATCAGCGAACGCGTGGCGGAGTGGCGCATGCGGTCGATCTGCTCGTTGATCGAGCTTTCCTTCTCGATGAACGTATCCGAGCGCGGCACATAGGCTTCCGGCTGGTAATAGTCGTAGTAGGAGACGAAATATTCGACCGCGTTTTCCGGGAAGAAGTTCTTGAACTCGGCGTAGAGCTGCGCGGCCAGCGTCTTGTTCGGCGCGAGGATGACGGCGGGGCGCTGCGTCTCCTCGATCACCTTGGCCATGGTGAAGGTCTTGCCCGAGCCGGTGACGCCGAGCAGGACCTGGCTGCGCTCGCCGGAGGCAAGGCCCTCGACGAGATCCTTGATCGCGGTCGGCTGGTCGCCGGAGGGCTTGTATTCCGTGACCATGCGGATGGGGATGCCGCCCTCCGACTTTTCCGGCCGGGCGGGGCGGTGCGGCGTCCACAGCTTGCCGTCCTTGAACAGCGGGTTGCCGCTCTCGATGAGGGCCGAGAGGGCTTCCACCGTGGCGGTGACGGCCGTGCCGGCGCTGAGGGATGCTGCGTCCTCCAGCGAGACATCGAGGCCGGAGACAGGCATGAGGCCGGCGGCGGCGCGCGTCTTCGGGTCGGACGAGGCGCCGATGGAGACGCCGCGGGAGGTTTTGGTGGCGGTGACGTTCTCCGTGTGGCGGCGGGCGGCGTTCTCCACGGTCTTGCGGTGTTTTCCCGCCTTGGAGGCGACCTCGCGGCGGCTCTCGATGCCGGCGGCTTCCGCCTCGGCTTCCAGTTGCTTCACCCAGTCGGAAACGCTGCCGGACAGCGGCGCGCCTTCAATACCGGACTGCGGGGCTTCCTCGAAACCGGGGTTCGAGGCGGAGGATTTTTTCGGAGTTTTCGCCATGCGGGGAATATGGAGAGAGTCACCCGGAAAGAAAAGAGGGCGTGAGTACAAAAGGGAAACGAATTTGCCGCCATCCCCGCCCGTTATCCAGCCAGCAGGGAGGGCGGGGCATGAGCACGGTGGACGAGGCGGCACTGATGCCGAAGGATGCGGCGCTGGAGGCTTTGCGCGAGGCGGTGACCGCCTACAATGCCGAGCGCGGAACGGTGACGAACACGATGTATGTCAACGTGGTGCTGATCTTCGGCGGCTATGTGGTGTTCGCCTGTTTCATCGCCTATCTGGCCTGGACGGAGATCGCCAGAGATATCGTCGGCATCGTGCTGGGCGTGCTGTTCTTCCTCGGCACGGTGGTCTGGCGCTTCGCGCTGGCGCCGGCCAAGCGCTTCCAGCAGACCCTGCGCGACCGCATGCTGCCTCTCGTCTTCGGCTTCATCGACGACGTGCACTATGTGCACGGCGCCGAGCCGCGTTTCATCAAGAGCATGCCCGGCAAGGAGCTGGTGGCGCGCGACCGCAGCGAACACGGCGACATGATCGCCGGCCGGCACGAGGGACTGGCCTTCACCCTGTCGGAAACGGAACTGGTCAGCGGCAGCGGCAAGAGCCGCACCACGACCTTCAAGGGCGTGATCTTCCATTTCATCCGCGAACAGGAATTCCCCGGCCTGCTGCTGGCGGTGCGCAAACCGAATTCCTTTCAGCTCTTCATGCGCGATTTCTTCGGCGGCAGCGCGATGCCGCTGGTCACGAGCGGCAATCCTGACGTGGATACCATGCTTGAATTCCGCACCGACAGGCCCGAGGCCGCAACGCCGCTGGTGCAGGGCACGCTCGCCAAGGCCCTCGACTATCTCGCCACGGAATGGCGCGACGACGTGGTGCGCCTCGCGCTCCGCAGCCGGGATTGTTACCTGCTGGTGCCCTCGAAGAAGAATTTTTTCGAGCTGCCGCCGGTGGATACGCCCATCGATTTCGACCGGCACCTGCGCCCTATGATCCGCGACCTCGTCACGCTCCTGGCGACGGCGCAACTGGTGAACAAAGTTGGCTAGCGTTTCGCCGCGAAGCGCTCGGCGTGCAGGTCGAGCCAGCGGGGGATTTCGGTGGCGGGCATGGGGCGGGCGAAATGGTAGCCCTGGGCGTGGCGGCAGCCGAGCATGCGCAGGACCTCGGCCTCTTCTTCCTCCTCGACACCCTCGACGACGATATCGATGGCTAGGGCATGGCCAATGCCGATGAGGGCGGCGATGAGCGCCTGGTTCTCGCGGCTGGTGGCGATGCCCTTGACGAAGCTGCGATCGATCTTGAGCCGGTCGATATGCAGGCTGACGAGATAGGCGAGGGAAGAATGGCCCATGCCGAAATCGTCGACAGCGAGGCGGAAGCCGGCAGCCTCCAGCCTCGCAAGCTCGGCGCCGGCGGCTTGGGTGTCGAGCGTCGCTTCCTCGGTGATCTCGATTTCCATCAGGGCCGGGGAGACGTCGTGCGTGCGGGCGATATCGGTGAGAAGGCGCGACAGGGTATCGCCGGAGAACTCGCGGGGCGAGACATTCACGGCGACAGCCGCTTCCGGCAAGCCGAGGCGGGGCAGGGTACGCAGCAACTCGGCGGCGCAGGTGGCGACATAGCCGGTCAGCGCGGTCGAGATATGCAGGGCATGGGCGGCGCGTACGATATCCGGCGGGCTGACGGCGCCGAGTTCGGCATGCAG
>JAHCJW010000040.1 GCA_026126125.1 Devosia sp. | reverse complement strand
ATGGGCGGCATAGTGGCCGACCGGACGCTGTGAGGCATTGGTGCAGACGATGACGCGCTTGCCGGAGGCGTGCAGCCAGTCGAGCAGATCGACCGCGCCCTCGATGGGGACGCCGCCGGCGCCGCCGGCTTTCGCCGTGCGCACGAGACAACCGTCAACGTCGAGCACCCAGCCCGGTGCCGCCGCGACACGACGCAGCATTTCAGGATCGTTCTGATAGGTCATTGGACCATCCCTTTTGCGCCGGTGAGGGACAGGGCCCCCGTTCCAGCTTTCAAACTGACCGACCACGGGCTGGTCTGATCCGACAATTCGTCGAGCAATGCGCCAAGTCCGGCATCCGCCCTCGAGCGCTGGCGGATCATTGCTTCGACCTGCTCGGCCGGCATTACGGCGCGCAGCAGCAATTCCTCGTCCGAAAGACCGTCGCCAAACCGGGCGCGGACCTGAGCAAGGGTGGGTTCTTCGCGGATCTCCGCCTGGCGCTGCCTTGCCCGGGGGCTGTTCATCGCCCGGTCCAGAAGCTCCTGGTTGACGGGGCCCGGCATCGGGCCGAACTCGCCGAGCAGCAGGTCGATCACCTCATCGGACAGGCGGGCGTAGCGCTCGCCGGTCACCAGGTTCAGGGTGGCCTGCGCCACGATATATTGCGCGAACGGGGTGACGACGATCGGCCACCCAAGATCCTCCCGCACGCGAACCGCCTCTTCGGTAATCTGCGGGGCAAGGTCGGGCCTGCCCATCTCGGTCAGTTGCCGTCTCGTGGTGGTCAAGACACCGCCGGCAAGCGTGTGACGGTAGAAGTCCTCGTCATATTCGACCGGAGAGGCCTCGGGCAGGTTGAACAGCCTCGCCTCGCGCCGCAACCGGTCGGAAGCGGCCTGCATCGCCGCCGGATCGACGCTCACCGAATGACCGCGGGCCTTGAGGTTCTTGACCAGTTGCAGGGCGTTGGTGTGCGAACTCCCATTGGCGACCGGGGGCAGAGCGCAGTGCAGCTTGGTGATGCCCAGATCCGCCGCGGTCAGCAGCGTCAGCGGCGCGATGCCGGTATTGGTGTGCGTGTGGATCTCGTCGATGCGCTTGTTCTTCAGCCGCGCGCGCAGTTTCGGCAGCAGCTCTTCGAGGCGCTTCGGGGTCAGCAGGCCCGAGGGATCCTTGATGTAGATGGAATCGATGTCGGGGCAGTCGTCCAGCTCCGCGACCTTGTCGGCATAAAACTCGTCGGTGTGGACCGGGCTCAAGGTAAAGCAGATGCCGGCCACGACCTCCTCGAAGCCCACCTCCTTGGCGATGCGGGCATTTTCGCGCGTCGAGGCCATATCCGACATCGGATCGACGACCCACATCCGCGTCACGCCATGGCGCCGCAAAAGATCATAGGCGAGACGCAATACCGATTTGGGGGTCTGCCCAAAACTGATGAACCTGCGGCCGGTGGTCAGAAACCCCAGTTTCGCGCGAGGCGCGAGGCGCCGCGCCGTGTCGAGCCGCGCAAACGGGTCCTGCTTCTGATAGCGCACCGCGACGGCGATGATCGTGCTGGTGAGCAGCTCGAGCGCCTCATAGCCGCATTCATCGAGCAGCGGCATCATCTCGCGGATGGTCCGGTCGGTGACGCCCGTCGCGCCCCAGACGCTCTGGTTGCCGTCGCGTAGCGAGACGTCGATCAGTTTCACATCGGTCATGGCAGTCTTCCTTCGGCGAACTCTTCCTCGAGCCAGCGTGTGGTGATGGTGTTGGCGACCACATCCGGGTGGGCCAGCAGGCGGGCAAGCAGCGTGCGATTGGTAATCAGCCCCTCGACCTCGAGCCGGTCGATGGCGCGCGCGGCCAGCGCGAGGGCAGTTTCGCGATCGGCGCCCGTCGCGATCACCTTGGCCATCAGCGCGTCGTAATAAGGCGGGAAGAGGTAGCCTTCGTAGAGATGGGTATCGAGCCGGACGCCGCCGATCGGCGACGGACGCCAGCGGGTCAAACGTCCCGGTGTCGGGCGCAGTCCGTTGTCCGGATCCTGCGCGGTGAGGCGCAGCTCGATGGCGTGGCCTTCCAGTTTTATGTCGGCCTGGGTGAACGGCAGGGCCGATCCGAAAGCGACCAGGATCTGCTCGCGGACCAGGTCCACCCCGGTGACCGCTTCGGTGACGGGATGCTCGACCTGAACGCGCGGATTGACCTCGAGAAAGCAGATTTGCCGTGTCTCGACATCGTAAAGGAACTCGACGGTTCCCAGTCCGCGATAGGACAGCCCCCGGCCGATCTTGAGCGCATAGTCATGAAGACGCGCGCGATCCTGAGGATGGAGGGCGGTCGATGGCGCCTCCTCGAGGATCTTCTGGTAACGGAACTGCAGCGTGCATTCGCGTTCGCCCAGATGGACGCAATTGCCGTGCGCGTCGCCGAGGATCTGCACCTCGATATGCTTGGCGGCCTTGACGAAACGCTCGAGAAACACGGTTCCGTCGCCGAAGGCCGCCGCCGCTTCGGAAGACGCCACCTGCCAGGCCGAGGCCAGCTCGCCCGCCTCGTGCACCAGCTTCATGCCGCGGCCGCCGCCGCCATTGGCAGCCTTGACCAGGATCGGAAAGCCGATGCGCGCGGCCAGCTCCTGCGCCTGTTCCAGCGTATCGGTCGGGCCGCCCGGCGATACGGGAACCCCCACCGACTCGGCGAAAGCGCGGGCCGACAATTTGTCGCCCAGGATTTCGAGCTGTTCGGGCGTGGCGCCGATGAAAATCAACCCGTTCTCGGCGCAAGCTGCTGCGAAGCCGGCTTTTTCGGAGAGGAAGCCGTACCCGGGATGGACAGCGTCGCATCCGGTGGCCATGGCGGCGTGGATGACGGCGTTCTGGTTGAGATAGCTATCGCCCGAACGCGGGCCGCCAAGTACGACGGTGCGGGTGGCCCGACGCGCAGCCAGCGTGTCGCGGTCGGCCGACGAGACGCCCAGCACGGTTTCGTAGCCCAGCCGTTCGCAGGCTTCCACGATGCGAAGGGCAATTTCGCCGCGGTTGGCGACGTAGATGCGGCGCCTGGACGTCATGCCGCTTCAACCACGGTGAACAAGGGCTGATCGTGCTCGACGAGTTCTCCGTCCCGGGCATGGATGGCGGCGATGAAGCCCGAAACACCCGCCGTCACCGAATTCATCAGCTTCATCACCTCGACGATGCAGACGACGGTATCGGGTTCGACCCGATCGCCGGGCTGCACGAAAGGTTTTTCGCCCGGCTTGGCGGCGGAATAGAACGTGCCCAGCAGCGGCGCCCGGACCTTGGCCCCCGCGACGTCATCGGGTGCGGATGCCGGCGCTGGACGCACGGGCGCGACCGGCGCCTGAGCCGGCGGCACGGACACGGCGGGGGCGGCAAATGGCGTTGCCGCAGCAAGGTCGCCGCGTCGCACCTGCAGCACCGTATCCCCCTTGGAATAGTTGAATTCCGAGAAGTCGGCGTCCTTGAGCAGACGGATGACCGCTGCAAGTTCTTCGAGATCGATAGTCACGTCGTGTACCTTTGTCAGCGCCGTCGCCCGAGGGCGTCCGCTTGTCGTTGTTGCATTGGATTTTCTGGCCGGCGGGGTGCGCGAAGCGCGTACCCGTTGCCCCGGGATCAGCCTCTTTCGAGGCCGCCATCGGCCGCGATGGCCCGGCAGGTCACGAGGGGGTCGCCGGGGCAAAGGCCGCTGTCATGATGTCGTGGGGTCGGCTCGAGGCGATCAGCCACCAGAGGCTGTGCGCAGGCCTGATCATTTTCGCTGAAACCGCCGGCAATGACGGCGAGACGACCGCTGAGTCGTTGCATGTTTCCTCCCCTTACCGATCGTCTCCAGCGATCAGTAAGGGGAGGCTAGACGCTTTGGCGGCACCCTTTCGCCTATCTTTGGCGGGCCTATCTTTATTGTGCGAAGATGGGCCCCAGCCTATCCGTCACAGCAGCCCATGCTGTCGCGCGCGCCTTACGGCCAGGGATCTTCTGCGCACGTCGAGCTTGCTGAACACCTGCTGCATGTACCATTTGACGGTTCCCTCGGTCATGCCGAGCAGGCGGGCGATATCCTTGTTTGCCTTGCCGTGGGACACGAGGAGCAGGACTTCCCGCTCCCGGTCGTTCAGCGCCTCGGGCGGCGCTTGTTCGACGGGCTCATGGCTGGGCAGGGTGTCAAGACTGGCCAAGGCGTTGGGATCGGATTGGCTGAACATGCGCAGGAGTTCGACGCCAAAAGTGCTCACCGGGCCGGTTGGCGCCTGCTCGGGGCCGAAGAGTTCCTGCAAAAGCCCCAGCACCGGAGCGCCGGCATCGAGGAAGCTGCTGATATATCCGGGCGCGGCGGCCTTTTGCACCGCCTGCCGCATCTTGCGAAGGGCCTCGCCGCGCTCGCCCGCCAGGGACAGCGCCGATGACAGGGCAATGAGGAACCGCACCTCGCTTCGAACCGCGCGCCGGGTTCCGGTGAAACTGGCCCAGCGCCGCAAAACCTCGACGGCCGCCTTTGCCTGGCCGGTCTGGCAGGCCATCAGGGACCAGCCGAGGGCGAAATATTCGTCCTGACCGATCGTGTGTTGGCCGGGCGTCAGCAGGCGTTGCTGGAGTTGCTCCTCCGCTTCGATCAGTTCCGCTCGCATAAACGTGAAATCGCCGGCCCGGACGGCCATGCGGACCCGCTCGAGCCACATGCGCCGTTTCAGCCGGGAGAAGCCGCGATAATCGGCGCTGGCCTCGCCGGCCGCTATCGCCTCGCGGGCTCCCTCGAGATCGTCGCGTCGCTGGCAAAGGCGGCTGCGCGTGACGAAGTAGGAGCAGAGATTATCGACGAAACCGAGACGTTCGGTGAGCGGGCCGAGCTGCGAGATCAGCTCCTCCGCCTCATCGAGCTCGTTGGTTTCATAGAGCATTTCGGCCAGCAGCATAGCCGGCATGGCTTGCAGGGGCGTGGCCCGGCCATCGACATATTCGGCGATTTCCATGGCGGAGCGCAGCGACTTGCGGGCCATCGCCGTATCGCCGCGCAAGTCGAAGGTTGGCCCCAGGATCGCCTCATGCCAGACCAGAACGAACTTGCTCCCCGATCTTTCGAAAAAATCCCGGGCGGCGCGATCCATCTGGTCGACGCGGTCGAGGCGGAACATTTCGCGGCGCGCATAGATCAGGCAGTTCTCGAGGGTGCCGCGAAGATAGGGGTCGTCGGTGGGGAAATCGTGCAGCAGCGCCAGCACCGAGCGCTCGAGCTCCACCACATCGTCCATGAACAGCGCCAGCATCATGCGCCGATGCAGCACGATCCGCCTTACGTCTTCGATATGTTCGGAGGCGCCGCCATTGGCTTCCCAGCGCTCGAGCATGCGCTCGACGCGCGTGATGATTTCGGTGGCGTCATCGAAGCGCCATTCGAGGATGATCGACCAGGCCAGCTCCAGCTGGACGCGCGGCAACCCGTTCAAAACGTCCGACGGCACCTGCGAGGCCAAACGCGAGAGCGTGCCGAGCTTGCCCTCGTAAAACAAATCGGTGCAGGTCGACTCCAGGATCTGGCCGGCACTCGCCCAGTCTTCGGCCCGGATGGCATGGGAGAAAGCAAGCTCCATGTGGCCATGGGTCTCGTACCACTTGCTGGCCTTGCGATGCAGTTCGGCCACTTCGGCGGGAAGCCGGTCGCGCAGGATGCGCTGCAACATCTCCGAGAAGAGATGGTGGTAGCGGAACCAACGCCGCTCGTCGTCGAGCGAGAAGATGAACAGACCCTGGGCGGAGAGCGCCGCGATCTGCGCCTCGGCATTGTCGATGCCGACAACCTCGTTGCACAGCGCGCTGTTGAAGGTTTCCAGAATGGAGGTGCGGAGGAGAAAATCCACGGTCTTGGGCGTGAGATTTTCGATGACGTCGTCCAACAGGAATTCCGAGACCATACGGTGCTCGCCGGTGAACTTGGCGAGAAACGGCGCGACGTCCTCCTGTTGCCCGAGGGAAATGAGGGCGAGCTGGATGCCGGCGGCCCAGCCCTCGGTGGCCGAGAGCAGCCGCTCGCTCTCGTCCCCGGCCAGGGGCTCGCGGCCGAACAGCCTGGCGAAACTGTCGAGTTCGTCGGCGTCGAAGCGCAGTTCCTCGACATCGATCTCGTCGGTTTCCCCCAGCATCCGCAAGCGCGCCAGGGAGAACCCCGGAGACTGGCGGCTGGCGACCACCAGGTGAAAATTCGGTGGTGCGTCGCGGACCACCATTTCGACGGCGCGGATCGCCGCCTTGTCGGTGAGCAGGTGAAAATCGTCGACGAACAGGACCACGTGCTCTTGTCGGGCCATCAACGCGTTGACGAAGGCGCTGGCGACGCGGGTGGCCGTGGGCTCACGCGCCGATTCGAGGAAGTTTTGCAGCTCGGCGCCGAAATCGGGGGCGCTTTCGCGGATGGCCGCCGCCGTGTAGCTGAAGAATGACCTCAGATCATCGAGGCCGGTATCGAGGCTCAGCCAACCGGTAATGGTTCCGGGCGTCTGCGCCAGCGCCATGTGCCAGCGGTGCAACAGGCTCGACTTGCCATAGCCGGCCGGCGCCTTGACCAGCACCAGCCGGCGCTGGCGGATCCGGCCGGCGATCCGATCGAGCTTTTCCCGCTCGATCAGGCCCGCGCCGCGCGTCGGCGGTCGGAGGCGGGTCCGGATCATGTCCATCTCCGTCCCCTCCCCTTCATGCGACTTATGCCGGTCCCCGTTCGATCGTCTCATTGCTTTGGCGCACGGTGGGAAACGGGAATGACATCCTCACCGATCCAGCGGCGCAGCAACGCCCAAAGGCCACGCGGTTCGACAAGCATGACGGCCACTGAAACTCCTCCAAGAACGATCAGGTACCAGGTGCCATAGTCGCTCAATGCATAGCGCAAGGCAAAATAGACGATGGTGCCAATCAGGGGGCCCTCCAGGCTGCCAATGCCGCCGATGACCACGATGAAGATGACGAAAACGGTCCAGTCGAGGAAGCCGAACGAAGCGGTGGGCGAAATCCGCATTTTCTGAAGGGCCGTGATCGCCCCGACCATGCCCAGGAACGGCGCCGTCCAGAGAAAGACCCCGAGCCGGGTCCGGATCAGGTTCACACCGAGCGAGCTGGCGGCCTCCTCATTGTCGCGGATGGCCATCAGCGCGATGCCGTGGCGCGAGCGCAGCAGCATCCACGTGCCCAGCCAGGCCACGAGGGCAACGGCGAGCGCAAGCAGATAGATGGATACCGCACGGTCCAGCGCCGTGGCGCCCATGGCCTTGGCCGTCGACAGCGGAAGACTGGTGCCGGTGCCCAGGCCGAAGCCGGGAATGCGCCCGGCCACCAGCATGAAGACCTCGGCCACGACCCATGTGCCGACCGCCAGATAGGCCGCGCGCAAGCGAAAGACCACGAAGACAACCGGAAGGGCGGCGAGCAAGGCGATAATCCCGGCCAGCGGGATGGCGATATGGGGCATGACGGAGAGATTGGCCGCCAGGCCATAGAAAGCGTAGGCGCCGACACCGATGAACATATGCTGGCCGAGCGAAAGGATATCGGCATATCCGGCGAGCAGGTTCCACATCAGGGCCACGGTCAGCAGGCAGAGGAACTGCGTTCCGAGCTGGAGCGCGTTGGCGTCGGTCAGCCAGGGGGCGGACACGGCCAGGGCCACCAGGGCGATCACGATGGTTCGCCCGAAGACGACGGGCGCGTGTCGCGAGGTCGGCGGAAGAGGAAGATCGGTCATGTCAGCTCCGCTGGAACAGCCCCTGCGGGCGCAAGAGGATTATGAGAAGGAACACCAGATGGCCGGCCAGCACCTGAAGGCGGACGTCGATCGCTCCGGCGACGCTCTGGGCGACGCCGAGCAGGATGGCCCCGGCCAGGATGCCCCACAGATTGCCCAGCCCGCCCAGCACGATCACCTCGAAGGCAATGATCAGCCGGCCCGGTCCGCTGAGCGGGTCGAAATTCATCCGCAAGCCCATGAACAAGGCGGCGACGGCGGTGGTGGCGCCGACCAGCGCCAGGGCCAGGGCGTGCACCCGGTTGACCCGCAGCCCGACCAGGGCCGCCGTGGCCGGAGCCTCGGAAACCGCCCTTAGCCTTGCGCCGAAATGGCTGCCATAAATGAGCCGGTCGATGGCGAAGATCAGCACCACCGCCACCAGCAAGGTCAAGGCCGGCAAGGCTCCGACATAGATGCCCTCGGCCAGCTGCCAGGTGGATGTCTGCAGCGCCCCGCCCGAAAAGGACCGCGTATCGGCGCCAAAGCCTTCCAGCAGACCGTTCTGGATGATGACCGAAAGACCGAAGGTGACGAGCAGCGGCGGCAGCATGCCCTTGTCGGTGACGTGCCGCAACAGCCCCTGCTGGAGCACATAGCCAAAGCCGGCCATCAGCGGCACCAGGATCAGGAAGGACAGCCAGAGCGGCAGGCCGAAGGATTGCGTCAGCACGACCAGCACATAGGAGGCGAGGATAATGAGATCGCCGTGAGCGATGTTGACGAGGCGCACGATCCCCACGGACAGGGCCAGGCCAATGGCGAACAGCGCGTAAAGCCCGCCGAGCAGGACGCCTTGCAGGACGACGTTGATATAGAATTCTGACATCAGTGCGATCCGAAATAGGCATGGGAGACATCGGCGCGCGTGTACTCGCCGGGGCGGCCGGTCAACGAAACGCGGCCTTCGAGCAGGCAATAGAAGCGATCGGCCACCTTGAGCGCCCGGCGGATGTCCTGCTCGACGATGACGATGCCCAGGCCCCTGTCGCGCAGTTTGGGAAGCACGGCGTAGAGTTCATCGACGACGAGAGGGGCGAGGCCAAGGCTGATCTCGTCGCAAAGCAGAAGCTGCGGGCTGGCCAACAGCGCGCGCCCGAAAGCCACCATCTGCTGCTGGCCGCCGGACAGGGCGCCGGCCGGCCGCTTTCGCAGCCCGGCTATCGCGGGAAAGATCGAAAAATATTCGTCCGCCGTCATTCCGTCGCGGCGGCCGACCTCCCAACCGAGCCGCAGGTTTTCGTCCACGGTCAAGGAAGGGAACAAGCGCCGACCCTCGGGGACCAGCATGATGCCGCGATTGATGATTTCGGCGGTGGATTTGCCCAGGATTTCCGTGCCGTGGAAGCGGACGGAGCCCGTCGCCGTGCCGGCATGGTTGATCAGCGAGCGCAGGAAGGTCGACTTGCCGGCGCCGTTCGCGCCGATCACCGCGACGATCTCTCCCGGCGCCACCGAAAAATCGATCTCGGTCAGGGCGCGGAACTGCCCATAGAAAGCGGACATGCCTGCGACCTGCAGGAGCTCATCATTCTGCATCGTCCGCTCCCAGATAAACGGCCTTGAGCTGTGGATCGGCCAGCACTTCGGCAGGGGTTCCCGAGGTCAAGATCCCGCCGCCATAGATTACGGCAAGACGGGAACATGCCCGCCGCAAGGCGGTCATCACATGCTCAACCCAGACGATCGTCCGGCCCTCGTCGCGAATGGCCATGACCATGTCGACGAGCGAATGGCATTCGGCTTCGGTAAGTCCGCCGGCGATTTCATCGAGCAGCAGCACTTCAGGATCGCCGGCCAGCGCTCTGGCGAGTTCGAGACGCTTGAGGTCGAGCAGCCGCAAGGTTCCGGCGGTCTGCGCGGCCAGAGGCGCGAGGCCGGTTCGGTGCAGCACGTCCATCGAGCGGGTGCGGGCCTGGGCGGAAGACAGCCGTGCGCCATGCACCGCCGCCAATAGCGTGTTCTCGAACACCGTCATGTGGCTGAACGGCTTGGGGATCTGATAGGTCCGGCCGATGCCGGCCTGACAACGGTCCCACGGTTTCATCCGCGTGATGTCGGTGCCCTTGTAGATTATGGCGCCGGCGCTTGGTGGCAACACGCCGGAGATCAGGTTGAACAGGGTGCTCTTCCCGGCCCCGTTGGGGCCGAGAATGCCGAGGATTTCACCCTTTCGGATCTCGAAATCGAGATCCGAAAGAACGGTGATGCCCCCAAACCTGCGCGACAGACCGGAGAGATGCAAAACCGGTATCGATGCGGTCATGTCGGCCGCTCAGGAGTAAGTGATCGCTTCGACGTCTCCGCCGACGGGAATTTCCGGCGAGACCGTATTGTCGACGATCACCAGCTCCAGCGGCCACTTCGCGCCCTTGCGCCATTGTCCGCCGACCAGCGGCGTATTCCAGCAATTGGGCAACGGGCCCTTGGTGAACTCGATCGGCCCGACCACAGTCTGGTGCGACGTGTCCCGCAGAGCATCACGGACTGTGCCGCGATCCTCGATGTTGGCTGCGTTCTTGAGCGCCCCCAGGGCCACTTCAAACAGGGCGTGCGTATAGCCGAGAGCCATCGAGGCCTGCTGGCCGCTGAATTTCTCATAGGCGTCGGCCAGGTCGGCGGAGCTGCCGCCATTCAATGACGAGCTGTAGGGGAAGGTGCGGTCCCACCAGACCTCGACCGAGAGATTGAGCGCGCGATCTTCGAACGGGTAGATGCCCGGGGGGAACTCGCCGCCCTTGCCCGGCGTCATGAAGAGAGGCTGGAAGCCCTGCTGGGCCGACTCGTTCCAGAAGGCGGCGATTTCGGGCGAGGGAAGCGACATGATCACGCCGTCCACGCGCTCTTTCTTGAAGGCGGAGATCTGGGCGTTGTAATTGCTGGCCGGAAGGTCGAAGCGGCCGGGATCGACGATGGAGTAGCCCTCGGCCTGCAGCGGCGCGGGCATCAGCCCGGCAAAGGCGTTGCCGTCATTATCATTGGCCAGCAACAGGCCTATCTTTCTCTGGTTGCCCGGCACCCGGTTCCAGATGCCGAGATAGGTATTGACCAGATCCGGCACGTTGAGGAAGAAGTTGAACGACCATTCAAAGCCGGTGCTCGGATCGCCGCCGCGGCCGAAGAACCACGATTCGAGAGGGGTGTCGGTGGAGACGCTCGGAATGCCGTTGAGATCGCACTGATCGGAAACGGGGTTGGAGGTTTCCGGCGTGCCGAACGAGGTCATGATGTCGACTTCGTGGGCCAGGATCAGTTCCGACGCCACTTCCGAGGCGCGGTTGGGGTTCGACTGGCTGTCCTTGATGATGATCTCGAGCGGATGGACGGTGCCGTTGATCGTGATCTCGCCGCCATATTGCGCCTGGACCTGGCCGATGACGAAATCCAGATGTTCGGTGAACAGGGCCAGCGGACCCGTCAGAGGCGCGACGACGCCGATCCGCACCGGGCGGCCCGCAGCATAGGCGGGACGGACGAAACCGGCGAGAATAGCGCTTGCGGCAGCGCCCTGCATGAGGGCGCGGCGTGAAATTGACCTAATCATTTTTCCTCCCACGGGCATCTTTGCCCACATCGATCCGGGACATCTTTTCGTGTCACACGGATCGCGGGGGGCAGCTAAGAGCACCGCGTCGGGGGCCGCACCTATCTTCAAGATAGTTGGATAGGCGCGACCCCCTTTCTTTTGGCGCGCCGGCAGTCAGCGCTATCGCGTCTCCGACGACACGGCCCCCTCCAGGCCGGTGCCGCCATACAGCCACTCGACGATGTCGTACCAATTCTGCGGCGACTTCGCCCGCATCACGGCGTTTCGGAGTTCGGCGTGGGCGCCGGCCGGGTGGTAGACATGCTGTCCGATCTCGCGGGACTGGAGCTGCACGCGCGCCGTCCGCAGCCGGCGCAGCTGCTGATACTGCTCCAGCGCCGCTTCGGGATCGTCCGGGCGGGCGCTCAGATGATGGGTCAGGGCGACCGCATCCTCCATGGCCATGCAGGCTCCCTGGGCGAAATATTGCAGCATCGGATGGGCGGCGTCGCCGAGCAGCGCAACGCGGCCGTCGACCCAGTTTTGAACCGGGTCCCGGTCGCAGAGGACCCAGCGTTTCCAGTTCTGGCCGCGATCGATGATCTGCCGGGCGATGGGAGCCACGTGTTCAAAGCCCTTGGCCACCTCCTCGTTCGACACGCTGACGCCCGCCTCCGGGCTGGAGGCGTCGTTGTGATAGGTCACGACGAGGTTGAACTGGTCGCCGCCCTTGAGGGGGTAATGGACGATGTGGCACTTGGGGCCGGCCCACAGGGTGGCCGCGTTCCAGCGCAAATCCTCGGGCATGTCCGCAGTGGGGATCACCGAGCGATAGGTGGTGTGGCCAGAGACCCGCGGGGCACCGTCCCCCACCACCTGCTTGCGGATATTGGACCACAGCCCGTCCGCCCCGATCAGCAGGCGCCCGGTGACGGTTTCGCCGTTTGCCAGCGCGGCGGTGACGCTGCTGTCATCCTGGCGATAGCTGGTGACTTCGGACGAGGTCCGCAGCTCGACCAGCGGGTGGTCGCGGCAGGCGGTAAGGAACACCCCGTGCAGATCGCCCCGATGGATGACCGCGTAAGGGTTCTTGAAGCGGGCGCGGAACGCTTCGTCCAACGGGATCCGGGTGATCTCGGACCCGTCCATGGCGTCCATCAGGCGCAGATTGTCGACATATACCGCCATGGCGCGGGCGGTGTCGCCGACGCCGAGATAGTCGAAGGCATGGAACGCGTTCGGGCCAAGCTGGATGCCCGCGCCGATCTCGCCGAGATGAGGCGCGCGCTCGAGCACGAGGCTACGAATTCCCTTCTGCGCCAGGCCGATGGCCGTGGCCAGACCGCCGATACCTCCCCCGGCGATCAGGACTGGAAGGTCTAGTGTCATGTTGGTTCCTCCTGGGCGCGGTAGACCCGGCCCGTTGCGGTTCTGAGTTCGGGCGCCAGGCTCAGGCTTCCCAATCGGGCTGTTTGCGCGGATGGGCGTCGGCAAAGGCATCCAGCTGTTCGCAGGCGGCGGCAATGGCGCGCAGGCGGGGCATCGCCGTCGTGTCGACGCCGAAGCGCGCGGCCGAGAACATCTGTGGGACGAGGCATATGTCGGCCAGGGTCGGCGTCTCAGCGAAGGCGTATGTCGTGGCGGGGCGCCGCGACAGAAGCGCCTCGCAGGCATTGAGACCGTCGGCGATCCAGCGCCCGCACCAGCGGTCGAGCGCGGCCTGGTCGGCCCCGAACTCGGATTTCAGGTAGTCGAGGACGCGCAGGTTCTGCAGCGGGTGGATGTCGCAAGCGATGATCTGCGCGAAGGCGCGGACCTCGGCCCGGAGGTTGGGATCTTCGGGCAGCAGTTTTTGACCCAGGCGGGTTTCGTCCAGCCATTCGATGATGGCCAGGGATTGGGTCAGCTGAAAATCGCCGTCCTCGATGGTGGGCACCAGGGCCTGCGGGTTCAGCGCCCGATAGGCCGGCGTTTTCTGCTCTCCCCCGTCGCGGCGCAGATGCACCGAGACGAAGTCGTAGGAAATTCCCTTGAGGTTGAAGGCGATCCGGCAACGATAGGCCGCCGAGCTGCGGAAATAGCCGTGGAAGATCATTCCGCCGGCCCCACCGTCAGAGAAACGGCTTCCAGCCCGTCGATGCCACCGGTGATCACGTCGCCGGGAACGACCGCGCCGACGCCCGCCGGCGTGCCGGTCATGATGAGATCGCCTGGCTGGAGGTGATAATAGTTCGACAAATGGCTGACGATTTCCTCGACCTTCCAGATCAGATCGGAGAGGCGGGCGTCCTGCTTGACCTCGCCATTGACCTCGAGGTGAATGCGCTGGTCGCCGATCGACGCATAGTCACCGATCCGCGTGATGGGAGCGACGACCGCCGACTGTTCCACATCCTTGCCCAGATCCCACGGGCGCTGCTTGGCGCGCGCCTCCAGCTGCAGATCCCGCCGCGTCATGTCGAGCCCGCAGGCAAAGCCGAAAATGGCTTTCGCGGCCGCGGCGAGGTCGCCCTTGAAGATCGGCGCGCCGATGGCGATCACCAGTTCCATCTCGTAGTGGAAGTTGGCGGTGCCGGGGGGATAGGCGACCGTCGTGCCGGTCGGCTGCAGGGTCAATGCCGATTTGGTGAAGTAGAACGGGGCTTCCCGATCGACCTCAACCCCCATCTCGGCGGCGTGGGCGGCATAGTTGCGCCCCACGCAGAATATGCGGTGAACCGGGTAGGAGGCGGAAGTGCCGTTGACCGGGACGGTGGGCCATGCGGGCGAGGGGAAGAGTTGGGTTTGAGTCATTTTGTTCCTATTCTAAATGTGCCGCGAGGGGCCGGAATTGTTCGGGCAGGTCGCGGATGCGGGCGCCATTTCCCAGATCGAGGGACCGTTGCCAAAGATGGCGGGCGCGCTCCAGGGGCGTCGCGGACAGTGCCCGTTGCCGGCCGTCTTCGCCGGGCGCCAAAACAGCCCAGCCCGGCCCGGGCAGATCGCGCCAGACGACGTTGAGATGGATGGCCGCGTGGTCGAAGAGATGCCGGATGGCGCGCGGCGGCAGGGTCGCGCCCAGGTCGATCTCCGCCGCCAGCGCTTCCGCGCTGTCGTGCATCACGGGAGCCGGCTGTCCGGCGGTGACCGCTTCCAGCTGGCGACTGATCCCACGCGCCTGATAGGCGATGTCGCAGATGACATGGGCCCGCGTCCATCCTTCGATGGCCGAAGGCTCGTAGAGCTCCTCGTTGCTCAGCTCGTTCAGCTTGCGCGCGAAATAGGCGGTTCCGGAACGGGCCAGCATCAGATCCCGTGCGGGCGCTTCGGGCGCATCGTCCCGCGCGCCCGCGCCCTGCCGGAGCCGAAGCGCTTCCCGCGCCTGCTCCAGAGTGGTCATTGCCGATCGTCCTCGATCTTGAGGCGATCGAAGTTCAAGCGCTCCATGATCGGCGCATCCGAGAAGCGGAAGAGGTCGAACGTCGTCTCGGCCTGCAGCGACCACGACACCCAGGAGGGAATGACGAAGATATCACCCTTTTCGACCTTGTGGGTCGTGCCCTCCAGAACGACGGCGCCCTTGCCTTCGAACACCTGGAACACGGTCGATCCGACCTCGCGGCGCGTCACGGTCTCAACGCCAGCGCGCAGGCGATGGAACTCGGCCCGGATGGTGGGCATGACGTCGCCGCCGGTGGTCGGGTTGACGTAGCGGATCGCGGCGTGGCCCTGGGCGACGGTGGCGGGGTGCCCTTCCTCCTCCAGCAGCAGCTGCTGATTGAGCGCGTTGTCGGTATGCTCCCAGCGATAGGCGCCGATGGGCGAGGAAACGGTGTTTTGCAGGCCCGACAGCGGCCGCAGCCCCGGGTGGCACCACAGCCGCTCGGACCGCGACAGGTTCGGCGTGGAATAGTCGGTGACGCGATCCGAACCATATTCGAAGAAGCCGACATCGTTCTGGAACGAGAACGGAATGTCGAGGCCATCGATCCAGGCCATGGGATGATCGGTATCGTTATGGTGGCCGTGGAAATTCCAGCCCGGCGTCAACAGAAAATCGCCGCGGCTCATGCGAACCGGATCGCCGTTGACGACCGTCCAGACCCCCTCCCCCTCGACCACGAAGCGGAAGGCGTTTTGCGAATGCCGGTGCTCGGGTGCGGTTTCGCGCGGCCCCAGATACTGGATGGCGCACCACATGGTCGGGCTGATGTAGGTATTGCCGCCCAGACCCGGATTGGCCAGGCCGATGGCGCGGCGCTCGCCCCCTCGCCCCACCGGCACCAGATCGCCGGACGATTTCGCCAGCGGATAGAGGGTGGACCATTTCCACACATGGGCCACCGCGCGGGGGTGTGGATGTCTGGGCATGAGATTGCCGATCTGCGTCCACAGCGGCTTGAGGTGATTGGCCTCGAAGCCGGCGTAGAGCTCGCGCAGAGCCGGGCTGTCCTCGGGCTGCGTAGCGTCGTCCATGGGGTGCTCCTCACTTCATCCTCGGGATAATTAGTAAGTATGCACATTAATATGACGCGAGCAATAGATACGTAGTATACGTTCTAATTACACACCCCGGGCGCCCGGCTTGCGGGCACCGAAGGATTGGCCTAGGTAGGAATTATGTCGCCTTTCTATGAGCTTCCGGGTCATTTGATCCGCCGCCTGCACCAGATCTCGGTCTCGGCTTTCGCGGCCGAAATGGCCGCTGTGGGAATCGAGCTGACGCCGGTTCAGTTCGCGGCCCTGTCGGTTCTGCGGGATAATGAGGGCGTCGATCAGGCGACCCTGGCCGGTTTGATCGCCTATGATCGGGTGACCATCGGAGGCGTGGTGACGCGGCTCGAGAGCCGGGGCTATATAGAGCGCGCCGTGTCGGGCACCGATCGGCGCTCGCGGACGCTCAGACTGACCCCGACCGGCGCCGCATTGCTCGACCGGCTGCCCCAACCCGTGGCCAACGCGCAGCAGGTCATGCTGCAAGGCCTCACCGATGGTGAACGCGGCATCTTTGTAGAATTGCTGCGCAAGGCGACCGACGCCGGAAACGACGTCACCCGCGCGCCCTACCGGCCCTTGCCCCACCCGACCTCGGATCGCTGACCGACGCCGTCGATAGTGTTTCGCGCCGCTGCGCTGAGCGGTAGCGATGGCGTTACCAATGCTGACGCATTCGCCAGACGCCCGCCGACGGCGTGGATTTCGTCGGAACCGTGGCGGGAGTTTGTCGTTGCGTCCTTGATGGATCGACCAGCGAGGACCGCTTATGCCGACGCCCAGCCACGCCGATGAGCTATGAGGCGGGTGGTGATCAATGCCGGCGGGCACGACTTCATGGAAACCCCCGTCGGCGACTATTTCATCGCCTATGCGCTGCCCCTGGGCGACGCGCTTTAAGCCGGCCCCAAGCGTCAGGACCCCTATGGAAGCGTCACTCGTTTCGAGCTATTGCGGCCCGCCACCGCTCCCCGAGGATCTCTGGGGCAGATGGAATTTCGACCCCTGGCTGATCGCCGCCATGCTGGTGGCCACCGCTTTGTTCATGCAGGGGCGACATGCGCCGCGCGAGCGCCGGGCGTTTTTGGGCGGGTGTGTGATGCTGGCGGTGATCTTCATCAGCCCGCTCTGTGCGCTGACGGTAGCACTGTTTTCGGCGCGGGTGGTGCATCACGTGCTGCTGGTGGCCGTGGCCGCGCCGCTGTTGGCGCTGGCCGTGCGGCAACAGGCAAGGCTGGCCCGTCTGATGACGCCACTGGCCGCGCTGCATATCGCCATTTTCTGGCTCTGGCATGCGCCCGACGCCTATCAGCTCGCCCTGACGCATACGTCGCTCTACTGGTTGATGCAGCTCAGCCTTCTGGGTTCGGCAACCCTGCTCTGGTCGGCGATATTCGCCGGCACGCCGGGAAAATCCATCGCTACCCTGCTCGTGCTGACCATTCAGATGGGCCTTCTCGGCGCCTTGCTGGTATTCGCACCCCAGCCGCTTTATGCGCCGCATTTGGCCACCACGGCGCGTTTTGGCCTCAGCCCGCATGAAGACCAGCAGCTTGCCGGCCTTTTCATGTGGGTTCCGGCCAGCCTGCCCTATGTGGCGGCCGGCCTCTGGCGGCTGATGGCGGTGCTGCGCGCAGAGGGAAGGCGGGCAGCATGATCGTCGTGCTGCTCAAATTTACCCATATCGTGGCGATCGCTGCCTGGTCGGCGGGGCTGATCTGCCTGCCCTTCCTTTATATCCAGCGGCGGCGGCTGACCGGCGACGCGCTGCATCGCCTGCATAATTTCACCCGCTTTTTCTACGTCATGCTGGTGTCGCCGGCCGCTTTCGTGGCGGTTGGGTCCGGCATTGCGCTGATTTTCCTCGAGGCCACTTTCGAGGCCTGGTTTTCGGTAAAACTGGCGCTGGTGGCGGCGCTGGTCATCATTCATGTCACCGGCGGCGCGCAGATCCTGCGGCTGTTCGAGCCGGGCAATTCCTATCCGCTCTGGCGGTTTGTCTTCGTCACCGCACTGACGGTGGGCGTGGTCGGTGCCATTCTGGTGATGGTGCTGGGCAAGCCGCACTGGACGACGCCGGGGGTGGTGACGACCCTCCTCACGCCCGGGGCGCTGGGCGAAATGGTGTCTCAGCTCATTGCCGGGTCGAAATGATGAGGCCCACCCCATGATCGAAGACCAGCTTGCCCCCATGCCAGCCGGCGAGCGCCGTCAGCCCCGTCGCCAGCACGGACAACAAAAGACCGTGCGGCAAAACCGCGTCGGGGCTCGTGAGGCGCAGCCCGAAATTGGCCCCCACCACAGCCACGAGGGTCATGGCGGCAATGGCGTGGTTCCAGCTGGCGACGCGGACGCGAATGCCGGGAACGGCCAGCAGCTCGAGCGTACCGACAATCGAGGCCAGCACCCCGAAGGCAAAGGCGGCCCCCGCCGACCACAGGCCGACACGCACCCAGAACGGGTCGGCGGTGAGCCAATAGAGCCCGTCGACACCCAGCGTGCAAATGACCAAAGCGATGGGGAAATGCACCAGCATGGCATGGATGGGATGGCCTGCCACGGCGATGGCCGAGCCGATATCCTTGTCGGCGACAGCGCGAATCTCGGGATTGGGATGGCTGCGATGGGCTTCGGGCGGGGTCTGCTCGCGTTCGATTTCGGCGTCCTCGGTGGTCTTTTGCGCCATGGCGTGTCCCTGTTTCCACGTTTTGCTGCTTTGGCAGCAACGCCGCTGGTGCTGAGTGGTTGCGCGACACCGCTCTCGGCGCTCGACCCGGCGGGACCTGCGGCCGCCAACATCGCTACGCTGTGGTGGGTGATGTTCTGGGGCAGCGTAATATTGTTTGCGCTGGTGCTGGGACTGCTCACCTTGAGCCTGACGCGGCCGGCGGCGCTGAAAGCGATCAGGCCCATGCACTGGATCATCGGCGGCGGGCTTCTGCTGCCCGTGCCGGTGCTGCTCTTGTTGCTGGTGGCGGCGGTGCTGCTGGGGGAAAGGCTGTTGCCCCGGCCCGGCGATCCGGCGCCGATGCGGATCGAAGCCAGGGCCAGCCAGTGGCAATGGCGCTTTGCCTATCCCGACAACCCGGGCGCGGGCGAAACCGAGGTGCTGCACCTGCCCGCCGGCCAGAGCGTGGACATGGTGGTGACGGCTGAAGACGTGATCCACAGCTTCTGGATTCCGCGCCTCGGCGGCAAGATCGACGCCATTCCCGGTCGGGAGAACATCATCCGCATCGCGGCGGACAAGCCGGGCATTTATCGCGGCATCTGCGCTGAATATTGCGGCGAGGGACACGACATCATGGGCTTTGTGGTCGAGGCGCATGCGCCAGCCGATTTCGCCGCCGCGCTGGAGGCCGCACGATGAGCCAGGAGCGCCTCTCGCCCGTCGCCTTGCACAAGGCGCTGGAAAAAATCTGGGCCACGCCGCCCGGCTGGGGCCGGCTGTCGGCCGTCAACCACAATATATTGGGCAAGCGCTTCATGGTGCTCGCATTGGTGTTCTTCGCCATTGGCGGGGTGCTGGCGATGCTGATCCGCGCCCAGCTCGCCACGCCGAACAGCGCCTTTATCGGGCCGGACCTCTACAACCAGATCTTCACCATGCATGGCACGGTGATGATGTTCCTCTTCGCCATTCCCATGTTCGAGGGGCTGGCGATGTATCTGCTGCCCAAGATGCTGGGGGCGCGCGACCTCGCCTTTCCGCGCCTCGCCGCCTATGGCTTCTGGTGTTATCTGTTCGGCGGCTCGATCCTGATCGTGGCCTTGCTGGTAGGCTATGCGCCCAATTCGGGCTGGTTCATGTATACCCCGCTCGCTTCGGGGGTTTATACGCCGGGCATCAATGCCGATGTCTGGCTTTTGGGCATCACCTTCGTCGAGATTTCGGCGGTGACGGCGGCGATCGAGATCATCGTCACCATTCTCAAGATGCGTGCGCCGGGCATGTCACTGACCCGCATGCCGATCTTTGGCTGGTATATGCTGGTGACGGCCGCAATGATGCTGATCGGCTTTCCGCCGCTGATCCTGGGCTCGATCTTGCTCGAGCTGGAACGCGCCTTCGACCTCCCCTTCTTCGACCCAGAGCGAGGCGGCGATCCTTTGCTTTGGCAACACCTGTTCTGGCTGTTCGGGCATCCGGAAGTCTATATCATCTTCCTGCCCGCCGCCGGCGTGCTCTCGACGATGATCCCCACTTTCGCCCGGCGCCAGCTGGTCGGCTACAACGCCATCATCGTCGCCATCGTCGCCATGGCCTTTCTCAGTTTCGGGCTGTGGGTGCACCATATGTTCACCGTGGGCATTCCCCATCTGGCGCTGGCGTTCTTCTCGGCCGCCAGCGCCCTCGTCGCCATCCCGACGGCGGTGCAGATTTTTGCCTGGATCGGTACGCTGGCCTCGGGGCGGCCGAAATTCGACATTCCCATGCTCTATGTGGTGGGCTTCTTCATCGTCTTCGTTTGCGGCGGGCTCACCGGGGTCATGCTGGCCATGGTGCCGTTCAACACCCAGGCGCATGACAGCTATTTCGTCGTCGCGCATCTGCACTATGTGCTGGTCGGCGGCTTCGTGTTTCCCATGCTGGCGGCGCTTTACTACTGGTTGCCGCATTTCACCGGGCGACGCAGCGTCTATCGCCTGTCGGTGCCCGCCTTCTGGCTGATCCTTATCGGCTTCAACCTCACCTTTTTCCTCATGCACCTGACCGGCCTGATGGGCATGCCGCGTCGCATCTCGACCTATCCGTCCAATTGGGGCTGGGACTGGCTCAACCTGCTGTCGTCCTTCGGCGGGTTCCTCATGACCATGGGCTTTGCGCTGGTGCTGATCGACATCGTCATGCAGTTCCGCTTCGGGCGCCGGGGCAGCCGCAATCCATGGAAGGCGCGGACGCTGGAATGGGCCATGCCGACGCCGCCGCCGGCCTATAATTTCGCCGCCCTGCCCGCCATCACTGGCCGTGCCGACAATCTTGAGAGCAATGCCTTGGGGCGGGAGCTGGCCTCCGGCCAGGGCTATCTCGGCTTTCCGCGTCAGGGCCGGCAGGAGACACTGGGCGTCGACATGGCATCGGGCGAGCCCGATCAGGTCATTATCCTGCCCCGGCCCAGTTTCCTGCCGCTATGGACGGCGCTGGCCACAGGCGGGTTCTTTCTCGGCTTCCTGTTCAAACTCTATTGGCTTTTGCCGCCGGCCACGCTGGCGGCGATAATCCTGTTCTTTTTCTGGACGCGGACACTGGGCGAAAGGCGCGATGTCGGGCCGGTCGATATCGGTGAGGGCAAGGCCGTGCCGGTGGACGGGGAGGTCAAGGACAATGTCACCTGGTGGGCGACGCTTTGCGGCATCGCCTGCGACGCGACGCTGTATGCGGCGCTGCTGTTCGGCGCGCTTTACCTGGCGCTGATCGCGCCCGGCTGGACGCCGCCTTTTCCGGGTGTGGACTGGGTTGCCGCCTTGGCCTTTCCCGCCGGCATCGCCGCCGGCTGGCTGGCGCGTCTTGCGGCGCGGCGCAATGGCGCCAATCAGACCCCTGCCCCATTCCTGCTTGGCGCCGTCGCTGTCGGACTGGTAACGGCGGGGTTGCTTTTCGTCAGCATCCTCACGGTGCCGGCTCCGACCAGCCACGCCAATCTGGCGCTGCGCGTAGTGCTGTTGATTTACTGTGCCGTGCATGCGCTGGTCGCGCTGCTGCTGGCGCTGCATGCCTATCTGCGCTGGCGCGGCGGCTTCGTTTCCGCCCTGCGCGCCACGGATCTGCGTGTTACCCGGGCGTGGACCGACTATGCCGCCGCCGCGCAAGTGCCTGCCTGGGCCCTGATCGCCCTGCTCGGGGGGATGGGCGCATGATCCGACCGCTCTGGCCGCTGCTGGCCGGCTTTTCACTCTGGGCGCTGGCCTTTATCGGGCTTTACGCCGTGCAGGCGCTGGGCTGCGTCTGGAGCTGGCCCGAGGGCCCGCATCGCGGGGCGCTGGTCACAATATGGCTTGCCACCCTTGTGGTCCTGGGAGCGCTGCTGGTCTTTCAAGCCAGAAAGCGCGGCCCGGGGAAGACGCCCGCGTCCATGATGGGCATCGCCGCCACCATCGCGGCCATCGCCGCGACGATCGTGACGTTTTTTCCGGTGCTGTTCTCCTCGCTTTGCCTTTGAAAGCCCCCCATGCGCGGCTCTGGATAGGCCCGCCGGGCGCCGCGACAAGCCGGTCAGGGATCGTCTTGCCAACGCAGCGCATTCCGAAAACCGTGCGTAATTTTTCGCTCCGAAGCTTTAAGCCTCCCCGGCCCCTTCCGTCACCAGACCGCGCCCTTTCAGCAATGCCCGCACGTCGGGGTCGCGGCCGCGGAACAATCGATAGGCCTCGGCAAAATCCCGTTGCCCGCCGGCCGAATAGACGAACTCGTAGAGCCGCCGCGCCGTTTCGGGATCGAAGGGATCGCCGGCTTCGGTGAACGCCTCGAAACCATCGGCATCCAGAACCTCGCTCCACAGATAGCTGTAATAGCCCGCGGCATAGCCATCGCCCGAAAACAAATGCAGGAAATGCGTGCTGGCATGGCGCAGCGCGATCTCGCGCGGCATGCCGATATCGGCGAGCACCCCCGCCTCGAACTCCGCCACCGAACCGGCCATGGGGGCGGAGTGGTAGTCCATGTCGAGAATGGCGGAAGAAACGAATTCCACCGTTTCAAAGCCGGCATTGGCCGTGCGGGCGGCGCGCATCCGCTCCAGCAGCGCCTCGGGGATGGGCGCGCCCGTTTCGACATGGGTAAAGCGGGCGAGGACCGGCGCTTCTTCGAGCCAATGCTCATAGATCTGGCTGGGCAGTTCGACAAAGTCGCGCACCACATTGGTGCCTGCGATGCGCGGATAGGTGACGTTCGACAACAGCCCGTGCAGGCCATGGCCCATTTCGTGGAAGACAGTGCGCGCCTCATCGAGCGACAAAAGCGCCGGCCGCCCCTCGGGCGGCTTGACGAAATTGCAGGTGTTGACGATGAACGGGATCTGCTCGCCATCGAGCCTTGATTGCTCGCGGAACGAGGTCATCCAGGCGCCCGAGCGCTTGCCGGCGCGGGCGAAATAATCGCCGTAAAACAGGCCGATCACCCGGCCGCCGCGCGACACCTCCCACACCCGCACATCGGGGTGATAGCCCGAAATATCCTCGCGCGGGGTGAAGCTGAGGCCGAACAGCTTTTCGGCGACGAAAAACCCGGCCTCCACCACCTTGTCGAGTTGCAGATAGGGCTTGAGCTCGTTTTCATCGAAATCATAGCGGGCAAAGCGCAGCTTTTCGGCGTAATAGCGCCAGTCCCAGGCGTCGAGCGGCTCCTTTTGGCCTTCGGCACGCGCCAGGTCCTGCAAGGCAGTCCGGTCCGCCTCGGCCCGGCTCTTTCCGCCGGCCCAGACCTCTTCGAGCAGGCCGCGCGCCGCCTCGGGCGTTCCGGCCATCGAATCGGCGAGCTTGAACGAGGCGTAGCTCTCATAGCCGAGCAGTTTGGCCTGCTCGGCGCGCAGCGCGACGATCTCCTCGATCAGCCGGGAATTGTCGTTCTTGTTGCCATTGGCGCCGCGCTGCACGAAGGCGCGCCAGATTTTTTCGCGCACGGCCCGATCCTTGGCGAAATGCAGGATCGGCTCGACGCTGGAGCGCGAGGGCGTGACCGCAAACGGCGCGTTGAGCTTGCGCTCGCGCGCGGTTTCGGCGGCGGCATCACGGGCGAAATCGGGCAAGCCGTCCATTTCCGCTTCCGAAAGCGCGAAGACCGCTTCCTGTTCGTCGGCGAGCACGTTCTGGCCGAATTCGGTGCCGAGCGCCGCCAGACGTTCGACAATGGCAGCGAAGCGCAGGCGCTCGTCGGCCGTAAGGCGGGCGCCGGCGCGGACGAAATCGAGATGATAACGCTCAAGAACGCGTAACGCCTCGGCATCGAGGCCGAGCGTTTCGCGCTGCCCATAAAGCGCATCGATGCGTGCGAACAGTTTGGGGTCGAGGAAAATGCCGTTCCAGTGGCGCGCGACCAGCAAGACGATGTCGCGCTCGACCTCCTGCAACTGCTCGTTGGTGGCGGCCGAGGTCAGCTGGTTGAACACCATTTCCACCCGACGCAGCGTCTTGCCCGACCGCTCGAGCGCGGCGATGGTATTGTCGAAACTGGGCGCCGCCGCGTCATTGCCGATGGCCTCGATTTCCGCCCGGTGCTGCGCCAGCGCCTCGATGAAGGCCGGCTTGAAATGCCCCGTCTCGATCTGCTCGAACGGCGGCGCTTCATAGGGGGTGGTCCAGGCGGAAAAGAACGGATTGGTCACGGCGGCAGTCTCCTTTAAAGCGCGTCGCGTTTCTTTCAGATCAGCGGATACGCTTTAGCTCTTCGTTTTTACGCATGTCTTTTCCCGAAACCGGTTCCCACTTTCAGGAGACATGCTTTCGCTCTTTGTTTTTGCGCATGTCTTTTTCCCCAAACCGGGTCCCACTTTTGGGAGACATGCTTTGGTGCGCCAAAGGTGGAGACTGCGGGCGGTTTGGGCAAGGGTGTTCGACGCGCCGATGGCACCAAATTCCCCGCTGCAGGTCCGGCTTCACAGAGTTGGGAAATTTATGGCTATGCGGGGCCTGCTGCGCCTTCGAGCGGCAGCAGGATGTCGAATATGGCGCCGCCGCCTTGATTGTTGCCGACGCTGATGGTGCCGCCATGGCGGCGCACGATGTCGCTGACGAGGCTCAGCCCCAGTCCCGCGCCATGCTGGAGCGGCGACAGGCGATGGAAGGGCCAGAAAATCTCTTCGCGGTGCTCGGGCTTGATGCCCGGCCCGGTATCGGCCACCCGCACCCGGCCGGCCGAGGACACGCTGACATCGATGGCGATATTCGGCCCGCCATGGGTCATGGCGTTCTGGATCAGATTGGTGATCGCCCGCGACAGCGCCCCGCCATCGCCGCGCACCGGCACGACCTTGGCATCGGCGGAAAAAGACAGCTCCGTGCCCGAGGAAATGGCGAGAGGCGCGATATCGGCCGTCGCCTGCGCGGCCAGGTCGACCAGGTTCAGCACGTCCGGGCTGGCGGGCGACAGGTCCATCCGGTGCAGATCGAGCAACTGATTGGCCATGCCGGCGAGCCGCGCCACGTCAAGCTCGAGCTGCGCCCGCTGCTCGCCCGCCGGCATCATCTCGAGCCGGGTCTGCAGGATGGCGATGGGCGTGCGCAGTTCATGGGCCGCGTCGGCCATGAAGCGCTGCTGGCGTTCAATGCCCTCGTCGAGCCGCTGCAAGGCGGCGTTGAAGGCGTGGACCAAGGGATGAAGCTCGCTCGGCACACTGCTGTCGGAGAGGCGCAGGCCGCGCTGGTCGAGCCCAATGCGACCCGCCTCCTCGGCCACGCTCTCCACCCCGCGCATGGCCCGGTTGATCAGGTGGGGAATGACCATCAGGGTCACGATGGTCAGCAAGCTCAACAGCCCGACAAACAAGGGATTGGAGAAGGCCACGGGGATGAGGCGCAAGCCGAAGGGCGGGCCACCGGCGGTGATGATCCACAGATTGCCCGCCGCGCTCGACCGCCGGCGGATCAGGGCCTCGGGGCGCTGGGTGAAGCCGCTGTCGGAAATATTGGCGGAGGAAATATGCGGCAGCGCCCGGGACAACAGATACATCTGGGCCGGGACTTCGCCCATATGCACCGCATTGCCGTCGGCATCGACGGCATAGAACAGGAAGCTCGGATAGTCCGCCTGAATGCGGCTCAGCGCCGGGGTCTGCTGCAATTCCAGCCGGCCATCCTCACCCCGACTGATGGCGCGGGCGATATCGTCGATCACGGCCTCGTCGAGCCCCTGGTTAGAGGCGATGATGTTGATGATCGGCACGGCGGCGGCCAGGGTGAACGATGCGAGCACCAGCGCCTGCATGACGATGAGGCCGCGCGTCAAAAAACTGCGCAGCGAAGCGGGCCTGTGACGCTTCATGGCGCGGCCCGCAGCAGATAGCCGATGCCGCGAATGCCGTGGATTTCCACGTCGGCCGGCGTCAGTTTGCGTCGCAATCGCGAGATATGCGCATCGAGCGTATTGGAGGCGATCTCGTCGTCAAAGCCATAGACGGCCTCTTCGAGCGCCGAGCGCGCGACGGTACGCCCGGATCGCCGCACCAGCACTTCGAGCGC
>JAHCJW010000004.1 GCA_026126125.1 Devosia sp. | reverse complement strand
GACAGAAGCGTCAGATCGGTCAGCCCATCCACTACACTCGTCAGCCCGACGAGATGCTCGAAAATGGTAGCCTTCATGTCGCCCTGCGAGGTGTGGCGGCTGTGGATCAGACCGATCTTTTCAGGGATGGTTTTCTTGTCGATCTGGCCGAGATTGGCCCCCAGTGTCATGGCTGGGATGACCAGGCACGAAGGCTGCAGCAACTGTTGCGAGACGGTTGCGTCGATGGCGGTGGGATCGGCAATCACGATCGCCTTGGGCGACAATGCCAGTGCCTCGTCCAGCGCGGCTTTGTCCGGGCCGACGAGAGCAATGTCCGGAAGCCCGTTTTCGATGAGGCGCAGGGTCGCGGGAAGGCTTGCCAGCGTGGCATGGTGGTCGGCGGCAACCTGGCCGAACTGACGAACAGTGAGGTGGGCGCTCATGCGGCTTTCTCCAGGAGATGGTCGATGCCGTCGGCCAGATCGAGCGCGAAGGCCAGATCGTCGATGGCTGTCTCGAGCGGGATAGGCGGCGGCGCCCCATGACGAACGGTGTCGCTGACGGCCTGCCAGAGTTTCTGGTAGCCATTGGTCCCGGATTGGAAGACGCGCGTGCCGGAAGAGCCCGACAGCTCGATGCGAGCGGAACCCGCCATGACGTAGGAGGGCGGCATTTCCGCATACCACCGGTGCGAGCGTCCAACGACTTCAAAAGTCCATTTGGGTGGCCAGACGCCGGGCATTAGGCCGGTGAGTTCGGCGGTAGAGTCCTCAGCCTCGCTGACCAGCGAATATCCAAAAGGCGGCAGGAAGCTGGCCGACTTGAGCTGGCCCATGTTGGGGTGGAAATCGCGGACCAGCGGGATGTCGTGGATCGCGAGGCCAAGCATCGCCCCCCGCATCATCGTCTTCTTGATGCTCACATCGAGCAGTCCCGACTGCCTCTGCGGTGCCGGAACAGGAACAAGTTCTGTCGCTTGGTCGGTATAGACATCGTTGGTCGGCAGGAAGATGGCGTTGCGGACCTGTATGGCGCTGTCGCCGGTCTGCCGCCAGGCGTCGCGGGCCTCGACATAGGCAGGGTCATAGGCGTGCATGGTGCCAACGAAGATGGCGGTGCCGCTTTTAAGCGCCGCCTCACGAATGGCTGCAGCCTCCTCCTTTGAGACGGCCAGCGGTTTTTCGCACAGCACGGCCTTCTTGCCGGCACGGCAGGAGGCCATAACCTGCTCGGCGTGGAAGGCATTGGGGCTGCAGATGGCGACGACCTCGACTGCGGGATCTTCATAGATTGGGGCCGCGTGGGTGGAGCCGATGGCGCCGTAGCGCGCCGCAACCTCATTGGCGACGACCGGATTGACGTCCATGACACGGACAGTGCGGAAGCTCTCGCCAAGTGTGGCGATGGCGGGAAGATGGATGGCCTGGGTGACGGGGCCTCCACCGAGAAAACCGATGCCGATTGACTTGCTCATGCCGAAACCCTCGCTTCGAGGCGCGGACGAAGCCATTGCGCTGCGACGCGGGCGCTTTGCTCGACGGTCGGCTGATCGGCAATGTCGACTTCGACGATGAACCAGCCGTCAAAGCTCGAGAGCGCTGCCAGTGCGGCATCGAGATCGATGCTGCCTCGGCCGGGCTCGGTCCAGATATGAGCGGCGCCGGCATCATGGTAACCCTTGCCGGATGTCCGGGCTTCGTCGGCGACCCAGCGCCGATAATCCTTGATATGGACTGCGCCGACGCGGTCGGCATGCTTGGTAAGAAACGCGATCAGGTCTGCGCCCGCCCAGCTCAGATGCCCGGTGTCGGGACCGAGCAACAGGTGCTTGGCATCGATGCGGTCGAGTACGAACTCGGTTTCGGCGACGGTCTCGATCAGTGTGCCGACATGGGCATGGAGACAGGGCACAACGCCTTCAGCGACCATCGCCTGGGCAACCTTGTTGAGCCCCTCGGCAATCTTTTCGAGGCGCGCATTGTCACCGTTGATGCCAATGGCGGGGGTGTCGATACGGCTGAGCTCGGCGCCAAATTGCTCGGCGATGAAAATCCGATCGAGACCGAGCTTGGCATGATCGGACGCCGCCTTGCGGGCATTTTCGATCGTGTGAGCCAGGTTCGCGGTATCGGAAAAGCTCGCCTGGAAATAACCCGGCGCGGGCAGGAGCCCATGGTCGCGCAGCAGCGCGCCATAGCGTTCGGCTGTGCTGTCTGCCGGCACTTCGGCATGGATACCATCATAGCCGGCGTTCTTGACGATGCTCAGAATGGTGGAGAGCGGCGGGGCGAGTTCGGGCTTCCATCCTTCCGCCGTCAGCGAGAAGGATAGGGGATTATAGGCCATACGGTTCATGGTTTTGACTTTCGATTTAATGGGAGGGCGGGCACCGTTGGGAGGTCGATGTCCCGCGACGGCCGGAGCCGTTGTCTTTGAGCTAATCGAGGCGCCTGCCACTGGCCTTATCGAAAAGGTGCATGGTTGAAGGCATGGCTCTTAAATGGATCTCATCACCCGGCTCGGCATCGAGCCTGCTATGGAACAGGGCGAGGAGATCTGTTTTCCCCACGCGAATGGTGACTTGGGTCTCGGATCCCGTCGGCTCGGTTACGACGACCTTGCCGGCGATGCTGCCCGGAGTGCCCGCCTCGGCCAGTTCCAGGTGCTCGGGTCGAATGCCGAGGACCAAGTCACGCCCAGCAGGGGCCTTGAGGCCGGAGAGGGGAAGGACTGCGCCGTCCCCGGCAACAAAGCCGCCCGCCCCGTTCGCTTCGCCCTCGATCAGGTTCATCGATGGCGAGCCGATGAAACCGGCGACGAAAAGGTTGGCCGGTCGATCATAGAGATCGAGCGGTCGGCCAATCTGTTCCACGACGCCGCCATGCATGACGACGATCCGGTCAGCCATGGTCATGGCCTCGATCTGGTCGTGGGTCACATAGACGATGGTGGTGCCCAGCCGCTGGTGCAGTTCCTTGATTTCGGCGCGCATCTGCACGCGCAGTTTTGCGTCGAGATTGCTCAGGGGCTCATCGAAGAGGAAGACCGCGGGGTTGCGCACGATGGCGCGCCCCATGGCCACACGTTGCCGCTGGCCACCTGAAAGCTGCTTTGGCGTGCGCTCAAGCAGGCTCCCCAGGGCGAGAATATCGGCGGCCTTGCGGACCGCAGCGTCGATCTCGGCCTTTGGACGCTTGGCCAGTTTGAGCGAAAAGCCCATGTTCTGCGCCACCGTCATATGCGGGTAGAGCGCATAGGACTGGAACACCATGGCGATGTCGCGGGCCTTGGGTGGCAGATCATTCACCACGCGGTCGCCGATCTTGATCGTGCCGCCAGTGATCGATTCAAGACCGGCAATCATGCGGAGCAGGGTGGACTTGCCGCATCCCGAAGGACCGACAAGGATCAGGAATTCGCCATCCTTGATTTCCACATCGACGCCATGCAGCACCGGCACTGTGCCATAGCTCTTCTTGACGGATTGAACGGAGAGAGAAGCCATTTTCTATCCTTTCACCCCACCGGCCATGGCACCGTGGGTGATGAATTTCTGGACGAAGAGGAAGAGAACCAGCGTGGGCAGCATGGTGAGCGTGGCGGCTGCCATCAGGCTTCCCCAGTCGGTCGAGAATTGCTGCATGAACATCTGGATACCGACTGGTAATGTCATGGCCTCGGCGTTCCGCAGGAACACATTGGCGACGAAGAACTCGTTGTAGGAAAAGAGGAAGGCGAAGATGGAGACAGCGGCGAGGCCGGGCCCGGAAAGCGGTAAGACGATCCTGAAGAAGGCTTCGATGTGTCCGCAGCCGTCGATCAATGCGGCTTCCTCCAGTTCACGCGGAATGGTGTCGAAGTAGCTGCGCGCCATCCAGGTCACGAAGGGCAGGTTGACCACCGAATAGACGATGATCACCGAGACCGGCGAGTTGATGAAGCCCAGAGGGCGGAACAGCAGGAAGAGCGGGATGAGCGCCAGGATGATGGGGAACATCTGCACCGCAAAGAGCGCAGTGGAGTACGCGTTGAGCAGTCCATTGCGGAAGCGGGAGAGGGCGTAACCCCCAAGAATGGCGGCGGTGACGCTGAAGGCCGTGGCGCCTAGGGACACCACCAGCGAATTGCGCAGATAGGTAAAGAACGGCGTATTGGTCAGTCCCTGGTAGTTGGCCAGTGAGAACGAGGCCGGGATGATGTTGCGCGAGGCGAGGATCTGCTCGGTTGTCTGCAGCGAATTGAGCGCCATCAGAATGATTGGCAGGTTTACCAACAGACAGATCACCGCCATCAGTCCGGCAAGTCCCCAACGCTTGAAGAAAGTGTCGTTCGTCATGGTCAGCTCCTGCGCTGCAGACGGAGCAGGAAGAAGACCAGCGCCATCAGGACGAAGAGGGTGATGAAAGATGTCGCTGCGCCCATGCCGACGTCGTTGCGGGCGAAGGTGTAGCGATAGGCGAGCACCACGAGGTTTTCCGTCGCATTGGCCGGACCGCCCTGGGCAAGAAGCCATGGCGTATCGAAGTCGTTGACGCTCCAGATAGTCATGAGCAGGCACAGCACGATCGAGATGTTCTTGATCTGCGGCAGCGTCACGTTCCAGAACGATTGCCAACGCGTGGCACCGTCGATGGCTGCCGCTTCATAGAGGCTGCGGTCAATGCTCTGGAGGGCTGCCAACAGTGACAGCATCATGAAGGGAAAGCTGCGCCAGATCTTGATCAGGATGACGATGGTCACTGCCCAATTGCTGTCGGACAGGAAAAAGATCGGATCGCCGCCGAAAAGCGTGATGATCTGATTGAAGAGCGCGCGCTCGTCATTGACCATCCAGCGCCAGGACACGATCGAGACCAGCGACGGCACGATCCATGGCAGCAGCAGGAGCACGCGGAAAGCGCCACGCCCCGGCATGTCCATCTGCAGCAGCAGGGCAAGCCCCAGGCCCAGCAGATAGCAGCCGACGATGTTGCAAGCGGCAAAAATGGCGCTGAAACGAAGCGAGTGCCAGAAGGCGGGCTGGCTCAGCAGCTTGGTGTAGTTTGCGATGCCGACGAAATCTCCGCTTTTCATCAGCAAGCCGTCGGTGAAGCTGAAATAGAACCCCTGCAACATGGGATAGGCGATCACGACCAGCAACAGCAGGATCGAGGGCGCCAGCAAAATGGCCGGGGTGACGAATTCAGGGGCCAAGAACTGCCTGGCGCGGATGCGCCAGGCAGAAGCCTCCTTGGTATCAAGGGCGGCGTTCATCAGTCTGCCAGGATTTCTTCGAGGTGAGACTGTGCAGCGGCAGCCGGCTCTGCGATGGGCTGACCTTGCCAGATCGCCTGCATCAGGCTCATCAGGAAGCCGTCACCATCCACCTCATTGAGCGCCGGGAACGTGCCGCCGCCAGTGGCGGACATGGTCTTGGCAACAGGCAGATAGGTATCGATGATGTACTTGATGTTGGCGTTTTCCTGGAAGTAGGGCTCGGCCGCGATCGAGTTGCGGGCCGGCAAACCACCGGGCACGAGCCGCAGCTACACGCTGGGCCTCGTCGTTAGCGAGTCGCGCCTCAACGCGTTCCATCCTGCGGTGGCGCATGCTGTCCAGGTCGAAGCCCTCAGGCAGGAATACACGGTTCTCACCTTGAACAACAATGCCGACACCGAAGTCGAAGCTGCTGGTATGCATCGTTTTCTCGAACACCATGTCGATGCCGTGATCTTCTGTTCGGCCATCGATCCGACCAATGTTAGGCTGATCGCCGACAATGGGATTCCCACGGTGCAGGTCGAGCGCGGGATCGCCAATGTCGGCGGGATCGTCACCGTTGATGCGCATGATGGTATGCGAGAGGCCATCGATCATCTCCACGCCCTCGGCCATCGCCGCTTTGCCTATCTCGGGGGCGAGGCCGACTCCCGTCGCATGGAGGGCCGTCCCGAGGACGCGATCGAAGCGGTCCGCGAAAGACTCTTCCGTGAAAACCTGCAGAGACACGGGATAGAGGTTCGCCCCGATCAAATCCTCTCCGGCCCTTGTTATGACGGCAGCAAGCCTGTTCGGCAGTCCGGTCATCGTCTGATGAAACAGTTCCTCGCATCCCCCGAACGCCCGACGGCCGTTGTCTGCGGTTCCGACCTTCTGGCCGCCGCAGCCCTTCAGGCAATCAGCGAAGCGGGCCTTCGTGTGCCGCAGGATATATCCATCATCGGCTATGACGACTCGATGGCCGAAATTCTGACGCCTGCACTGACCAGTATCGCTCAGCCGATTGATGAATTGGGTGAGCGCGCGGTGACTATGGCGTTGGAACTAATCCAGACCCCGGCGGGGGAACCCACGATCGTTTCGACGAAGACGAAATTGGTTCTTCGTGAGTCGACTGGCCCAGCTGACGCTTAACGATTACTTTGACGACTAAGGCCGGCATCTGGTCGATGGCCATGGGCCGCCCTGGACGCACATAATGGCCGCCCGCAATTGCCTCAACGTCGTCCACAAGCTGTCAGTCCACTATCCCCCCATTTTGGTCGCTCGAAATCGGGATGGGAGTATCACTCGTTTTGGTGTGGGTCCTTCCACGGGCAGTACCGCCGGGCCCAGGCGCCTGAACGATGCGCGCGCATCTTGAGCTTTGGCGGTGGGGCTGCCTTTACTGCTGCCAGCTTGCTCCATCTGCCACATCTGGTTGAGACGCGCAGTCTTGGTGTGGAACTGATCTGCTGCCTTGATCACCATCTAGGCCGGGCTGGTGATCAGATCATGGGCTTTGAGAAGCCTGTAAACACTGGCTTCCGAGTTGAAGTAGCCCTTCTCGTCGGTGAAGCGCACCGCCAACTCGCGGGGACTTAGCTCAGAGTGTTCCAGGGCCATGTCGATAATTTGTTCGGCAATGCTGTTCCCACCGCAGGCCATCCAGAACAACCCGGATCTTGTCTTCGGCAGAAAAGTGCCGCAGCGTCGCGCGGCAGATATCTTTGACCGCCTGCTCGGCGGGCTTCCTCGTCTTAACGGTTTTCATTGTCATTCTGGTGTCTTTCGTCGTTCAGACGAGACCAGAACTCTCCTTAAGCCGCAAACCCAATTCTGGGACATACGTGCTGATGACGGACACGCTATGGGACGCGGTGCTGTCATGAACAGCCCCTTGCGGATAGCTGCGGTTTGTTTCCGGGCTTCAGATGCCGCCCAGCGCCAGATATTTGATCTCCAGATATTCCTCGATGCCGTATTTGGAGCCCTCCCGGCCGATGCCGGACTGCTTGACGCCACCGAAAGGGGCGACTTCGTTGGCAAGCGCGGGGGTGTTGACGCCGACCATGCCGGCTTCCAGCGCTTCCCCGACGCGGAAGATGCGGCCGATGTCGCGGGCGTAGAAATAGGCGGCGAGGCCGAATTCGGACTGGTTGGCCATGGCCACGCCCTCGGCTTCATCCTTGAAGGTGATGATGGCGGCCAGCGGCGCGAAGGTTTCCTCGCGCGCCACCTTCATCTCCTGCGTCACCCCGGTGATCAGGGTCGGCTCAAAGAATGTGCCGCCCAACGCCGATGGCTTGCCGCCCCGGCGCAACTCTGCGCCATGGGCGAGGGCATCCTTGACATGCTCCTGCATCTTGGCCATGGCGTGCTCGTCGATCAGCGGGCCGACATTGACGTCCGGCGCGGTACCCCGGCCCAGCCGCAGCCCGTCCATATGCGCTATGAGCTTTTCGGTGAAGGCTTCGGCCACATTTTCCTGCACATAGATGCGGTTGGCGCACACGCAGGTCTGGCCGGCATTGCGGAATTTGGAGAGCAGCGCGCCCTGGGTGGCCGCATCGAGATCGGCATCGTCGAAGACCAGGAAGGGCGCATTGCCGCCCAGTTCCAGCGACAGGCGCTTGACCTGGTCGGCCGCCGCCTTGAGCAGCCAGCGGCCCACTTCAGTGGAGCCGGTAAAGCTGATCTTGGCGATATCGGGATGGGAGGTGATGGCGGCGCCGATCTGCTTGGCCGGGCCGGTGATCACCGAGAATATGCCGGGCGGCACGCCGGCGCGTTCGGCCAGCACGGCCAGGGCCAGCGCCGAAAGCGGCGTCTGGCTAGCGGGTTTCAGGATCATGGCGCAGCCGGCGGCCAGCGCCGGGCCGGCCTTGCGGGTAATCATGCCATTGGGGAAATTCCACGGGGTGATGGCGGCGCAGACGCCGATGGGCTGTTTCATCACCAAGATGCGCTGGCTGGCATTGGGCCCGGCCATGAAGTCGCCCTCGACGCGCTTGGCCTCCTCGGCGAACCATTCCAGATACGCCGCATTGGAGGTGATCTCGGCCCGGGCCTCGGCCAGCGGCTTGCCCTGTTCGGCGGTGAGGATCTGCGCCAGATCCTCGACATTGGCGAGGATCAGCTCATACCAGCGGCGCAGCACGGCGGCGCGCTCCTTGGCGGGGCGCGCGGCCCAGGCCGGCATCGCCGCCTTGGCGGCGGCCACGGCCTCGTTGACCGCCTCGGCCCCGAGCCCGGGCACATGCGCGATCAGCGCATTATCGAAGGGATCGCGCACCGCGATGGCATCCTCGCCCGGCGCCACCCAGACCCCGCCGATCAGGCAATTGTGGGTGAGCAGGCTGGGGTCGGCGAGCTTGAGCGCTTGGGTCATGAGAATATCTCCTTGGCGAGAGTGAATAGCGGCGGCAGGCACAGCGCCAGCCCGGACAACAGCAACAGGGCGGCCGCGCTCCGCCGCAAGACAAGGGACGAGACCGGGGGCGGAAATTTCTGGGCCAGCAGCGTGCCCAGGAACACCATGGGCAGCGCCCCCGCAGCGGCCAGCCACACGCGCACCGAAATGCCCGTGCTGACCAGGACCAGCCCCAGCCTTGCCACGGCATTGATGAAGAAAACCGCGACCAGCGTGGAACGCACCATGACATGGGTGAGAGGCTGGCGATACATCTGCCAGATGATGGGCGGGCCGGCAGTGGAAAACAGCCCGCCCATGATGCCGCCGATCATGCCGGTGGTGATGAAGGAGACCGGCCCGCTGCGCCGCTCGCGCGGCTCAGGACGGTGCAGCAATTGCAGCGCGCCGAAAATGATCAGTGCGCCCAGGATAAGCGCCAGCGCCGACAGCGCGCTGGTGGTCAGATAAAGCAGCAGCCCATAGCCGATCAGCAGCCCCGGCAGGCTCCCCAGCATCAGAAGCGCAAAGCCCTGCCGGTCGATGGCGCGCCAATCCCGGCGCAGCATCATCATGCCGTTGAAGATAACCAGCAGGCTGGAGAGGATCGCGGCCTCCGGCAGCGGGATCAGGTGGAAGAGGCCGATGGCCCCGACCAGGATCAGCCCAAAGGCAAAGCCGGTGAGCGATTGCACCCAGGCGGCGCCCCCGGCGACCAGCCAGACCAGCACCAGATCGAGCACGCCGCCACTCATAGGGCGCGCAACTGCCGGAACAGGTCCGCGAAGCGGCTTTCGGGATTGAAATAGACCGCGGGAAAACCGATCGGGGCAGGGGCCTCGATCCAGTCTCCGCCAGGAACGCTCTCGCCGCTCCAGAGCTGTTCCCATGAGCCGGCGGGCAGATAGACTTGGCGGCTTTCCGCGCCCGCCTGCCACACCGGGGCGACGAGCATATCGGCGCCGTAGAGATACTGGTCCTGAATGGTGTGGGTCTGCGCATCGGCCTCGTAATGCAGGAACAGCGGCCGCTGCACCGGCAGTCCCGTCGACGCCGCCTCGGCGGAAAGATGCCGAAGGTAGGGCGCCAGGGTGCGATAAAGCCGTGTCATGCGGGCGAAATGGGCGAGCACGTCCGCGTCCTGGTCGAGTTGCAGATTGTCCTTGGGGCGATTGCCCTCATGGCTGCGCATGACCGGGGTGAAGGCCGCCATTTCAGACCAGCGCATGATGAGTTCCGGCGTGCGCAGATTGCCGAACAGGCTGGTATAACCGCCAATATCTGAGTGGTGATAGGCGTTGCCGACGAGGCCGGATGACAGCGCACCGCAGATGACGGTGACCAGTCCGTCATGGCGGGAAAAATCCACCGATTGGTCGCCGCCCCAGAGCAGCGGGCAATGGGCCTGCACGCCGGTGAAGCCGGCACGCATGAACCACAGCGCCTCGCCAGTCTTGCCCCGGCTGGCGACGGCGCGCGCATTGACCTCGGCCCACAGCGTCGGCCAGGCATTGTGCATCAGTCGCGCATCAACGCCATTGGCCAGATGCACGTCGATGGGCAGATATTCGCCGAAATCGGCCATCCAGCCGGCGAGGCCGAAATCGAGCATGTTCTGGCCGATGACGCGTTCGGCAAACCATGCGGCGGCGTCTTGATTGGTGAAATCGACCACGCCGCAATCGAACTCGCCGAAATCGACCAGCGCCGTCTTTCCCTCATCGTTGGTGGCGAAATAACCGCCGGCCTCGGCTTCCGTAAAGAGCGGGCCATCGGCGGCGAGATAGGGGTTCACATAGCCCAGGAATTTGATGCCGCGCGCGTCCAAGTCGGCGATGCGGCGGGACAGCTGGGGATAGCGGCTCTCATTGGCCTGCCAGTCCCAGAAGAGGCGCGCGCCGAAACTGGTGTGGCGCAGCCCCACCCAGTCCTCGCACCAGAGCCCGGACACCTCGACCCCCGCCGCGAGCATGTTCTCCAGCCGCGCAAAGGAATTCTCGCCATCCTTGAGCCCGATAATGGCGCCGCGATAGACCCAGTCGGGCATTTCGGGCTGGCGGCCGAAACGGCTCGACAGCGCGCCGACCAGGTCGACGAGATTTTCGCCGGCGAACAGCTCGATGCGGGACGGGATTTCCCAGACCTCGATTTCGTGGAAATCGGCGTGGCGGAAATCGAAGGCCGAATAGGCAGTGGTGTCCACATGCAGGCTATAGCGGCGCGAGGACAGCCAGGTGGGCTGCGGATAATTGGTGTTCCAATAATCCCCGCCGGCCTTGTTGTGCAGGTCGGAGAGGCGGGTGATCTCGGTGCTCTTGTCGCGGCCGACGCCGGGCTCGGAGGTCCAAAGCGGAAAGCGGCGGCCGCGCAAATCGAGATAGGACATCTGCTCGCCGCCGCCCCAGACATGCTCATCCGCCTCGGCGGCGATGCGCAGCCAGAAGCGGTTGATGCTAACATCGAGGGGGGCAAATTGCAGGCCGGCATCGCTCACTTCGAGCGCCAGCAGCGGCGGGCTGTCAGCGCTGGCCGAGAAAGTGACGCGATTGCCCTCGATCTTCGCGCCGCGTAGCGCGATGCGCTCGCTGACATAATCCTCGATGTCGAAATTGCCGCGATACATGTCCATGCGCGCATCGCCGTGTCCCACGAACAGGGCCGGCGCCGCCGCGTCATGGGCGATCAGCAGCCTGTCGCCGAGATGGAGGGTAAAGCCGCTGGGCGTGGTGTGGAGGCGGATCATGGCGTGTCGCTCAATTCTGGGTCAGGCCGGCATCGACGATGAAATTGGCGCCGGTGGCGCCGGCGCTTTCCTCGGAGCCCAAAAACAGCGCCATGCGGGCGACGTGACTGGCATCGAGCCGGAATTTCAGGGCCTGCAAATCGATGAATTGCTGGTTGAGTTCGGGCGTCAGCCACAGCTTTTGCTGGCGCTCGGTGAGGATGGCGCCGGGCACGATGCAGTTGACGCGGATGGCCTGGGGGCCGAGCTCGCGCGCCAGCGTGCGGGTCATGCCGTTGATCGCCGCCTTAGCGGTGGTATAGCCCACCATGCCCGGCCGCCCGCGCATCCACGACACCGAGCCCAACATGATCACCGAGCCGCCCCCCGCCGTCGCCATGCCGGCGCGAACCGCCTGGGTGGCGAAAAACTGGTGGTCGAGATTGAGCGCCAGCATGCGGCGCCAATAGTCTGGCTCGACGCTGTCCAACTCGTGCCGATCGTCCCTGCCGGCATTGTTGACGAGGACGCGAACCGGGCCGGTTTCGGCCTCGGCGGCGGCCAGCGTTGCGCGCAGGGAAGCGATGTCGGTGACGTCGCAGGCGTGGAAGCCGGCGCCGGTTTCCGCTGCTAGCGCCGCGCCGGAGGCGGCGTCGATATCGAGGAAGCTGACCAATGCATCCTGCGCCCGGAAGGCGCGCACCATTTCCGCGCCGATGCCCGAAGCGCCGCCGGTGATCACCACATGCTGGCCGGCAAGAGAGGCATAACGGACTGAATCATAATTCATTTCAGGCTTCCGGATCGAAAAAGGTCTTGGGAAGGCCGGGCACATCGACGCGCAGCGCAAACAGACCGCCCGAGAGCGGGTAGGCGGCAAGCTGCTCGTCACTGCTGCCATCGCGGGCCGAGGTGACATAGAGGGTTTTGAGGTCCGGCCCGCCAAAGCAGGGCATGGTCGGCGATTGGGCGGGGACGGGATAGCTGGCGAGCAATTCGCCCGAGGGCGCATAGCGATGCACGCGCGCGCCCTGATAGAGCGCCGACCAGTAGCAGCCCTCGGCGTCTACCGCCGCGCCATCGGGGCGGCCGTGGTCGGTGTCCGTAGGGGTGAGTTGCGCGAAGACCCGGCGGTTGGAAATCGCGCCGCGATCGAGGTCGTAATCATAGGCATGGATCACGTAGCGCAGCGTATCGGAATGATAGAGCGTGCGCCCATCGGGCGAAAAGGCCAGGCCATTGGAGGTCATCAGCCCATCCGCGAGCTTTTCGAGCCCGCGCCGGTCGAAACGATAAAGTGCGGCGCGGCCCTGCCGCTCGGGGTCGATGGTGCCGGCCAGCAAGCGCCCGCGCGGATCGGTGCTGCCGTCATTGAAGCGGCTGCCGGGGAAGGTTTCGGGATTGGTGGCGAGCAATTCCCGCCTGCCGTCCGCCGCCATGCGGTAAATGCCGCTGCGCTGGGCGGCGACGATGGAGCCATCGGCGAGGGGAGCGAAACAGCCCAGTTCCTCGGACAGATCGAGCGTGTCGATCCGCCCCGACTGCGGGTCGAACCGATGCAACCGCTTGCCGTTGATATCGGTGAAACGCAGGGTCTGCCGTTCGGCCTCCCAGACCGGGCTTTCGCCCAAAAGGGCGCCGAGATCGGCGACGCAATGGAAGGGACTGTCCATCAATAGGCCGATTGGCTGGCGGCGGGCGCCTGCACCTGGCGCAATTCGGCCAGCCATTCCCCGGCGCGGCTGGTCATCATGCCCATGTCGGAAGAAACGGCGGCGAAGCTGTAGCCATAATCGAGAAAGCGCCGCACCATGGTGGGATTGGGCCCGACAATGCCGATGGGCTTGCCGGCTTTGGTAGCGGCTTTGGCGGCGTGGGCGATCAATTCCTGCACGTCCTTATGACCGATATCCCCGATATGGCCCATGGCGGCGGAGAGATCGCCGGGACCAACAAAGATGGCATCGACACCTTCGACGGCGGCGATGGCATCGAGATTGGCGACCGCCTCGGGCGTTTCCAGTTGCAATATGGAATAGGCCCGCTCATGTGCGCCGACCAGGTAGCCGGGCAGGGTGCCGAAGCGCGAGCCGCGATGCACCGCCGCCACGCCCCTGACGCCGTGGGGGGGATAGCGCATATAGGACACGGCCTCCCTGGCCTCTTCCGTCGTCTGGATGAAGGGCAGCATCAGCGTTTCCGCTCCCGCATCCATGGCGCGCTTGACCAGCACCTTGTCGGCCCAGGCCAGCCGCACCACCGGCACGGATGGGGTGCAGCCGATGGCGCGCAGGATGTGGGCGAGGTCGGAAAATTCGATGGTGACATGCTCCATGTCGACCACGAGGAAATCGAGGCCGGCATGGCCCAGCGCCTCGGCAGTATTGGGCGCGGCGGCCATCAGCCAGGTGCCGAGCGGCGTTTTGGTCGAAAGAAGCGCCTGGAAGGCTTTCATGCCGGGGCCTTTCTAGTAGATCACGGGGTCGGGCAGCTTGTCGGTGCCTTCGAGAAAATCGAAATCGCAGCCCTTGTCGGCCTGGCTGACATGGCGCTGGTAGAGCGCGGCATAGGAGCGCTCGTAAAGCGGCTTGGCCGGGGCCCAGGCGGCGCGGCGGCGGGCCAGTTCCTCCGCATCCACCTCCATGTCGAGCTTGCCGGCGGCGACGTCGAGCAACACCATATCGCCGGTACGCAGCAGGCCAAGCGGCCCGCCCACGGCGGCTTCGGGCGAGACATGCAATATGCAGGTGCCGTAATGGGTGCCCGACATGCGCCCATCGCAGATGCGGACCATGTCGCGCACCCCCTGCTTGAGCAGCTTTTTCGGGATCGGCAGATTGCCCCATTCGGGCATGCCCGGCGCGCCGACGGGGCCTGCATTGCGCAAGACGATCACCCAGTCCTCGGTGATGTCCAGATCGGGATCGTCCAGCGCCCGGTTCATCTCGCCCGGATCATCGAAGACGATGGCGGGGCCGCGATGGCGCAGGAAGCGAGGGTTGGCGGCGGAGGATTTCATCACCGCGCCATCGGGCGCCAGATTGCCGCGCAGCACTTGCAGCGTCTTGCCGCGTTTGAGCGGCACCACCGGATTGGTCTCGTCGCGGATGACATCGTCATTCCAGCATTCGGCCCCGGCAATGGCCTCACCCAGCGTCTGGCCCGAGACGGTGGGCCGGTCGAGCGAAAGGTGACGCGAGAATTTGCGCATCAGCGCCAGAATGCCGCCGGCGAAGTAGAAATCCTCCATCAGATATTCCCCCGAGGGGAAGAGATTGGCGGCGACCGGAATGCGCCCTGCCACCTCCGAGAGATCGTCCAGCGTCAACTCCACCTCGGCCCGGCGCGCCATGGCGATCAGGTGCACGGCGGCATTGGTCGAGCCGCCCATGGCCATATAGGCCACCGCGCCATTGAGGAAGGTTTCGCGGTCGAGAATGGTGGAGGGGCGCAAATCCTCCCAAACCATCTCGCAGATGCGCACGCCACAGGCCGAGGCCATGCGCACATGGCCCGAATCGGCGGCGGGGATGGAACTGGCGCCGGGCAGGGTCAGCCCCATGACATCGACGATGGAGGTCATGGTCGAGGCGGTGCCCATGGTGTTGCAGGTGCCGATGGAGCGGGTCATGCGGCTTTCCAGATCCACCCAATCCTGCGGGGTGATGGTGCCGGCGCGCAATTCGTCCCAATATTTCCGCGTATGGGTGCCCGCCCCAGTCTTGGTGCCGCGCCATTGCCCGTTCGACATCGGCCCGGCCGGGCAGAAAATGACCGGCAAATCCATGGAGATGGCGCCCATCAGCAAGCCGGGGGTGGATTTATCGCATCCCCCGAGCAGCACCGCGCCGTCGATGGGGTGGGAGCGCAATAGCTCCTCGGTCTCCATGGCGAGGAAATTACGGTAGAGCATGGTGGTGGGTTTGACCATGACCTCGCCTACCGACAGGGCCGGCAGCTCCACCGGATAGCCCCCCGCCTGCCACACACCGCGCTTCACCGCCTCGGCCCGCTCGCGCAGATGGCTGTGGCAGGGGCTCATATCGCTCCAGGTATTGATGACGCCGATGACCGGGCGCCCCATGAATTCCTCGCGGCGCATGCCCATCTGCTGGTTGCGCTGGCGATGGGCGAAACCCCGCATGTCCTCGGCGGCATACCAGCGCTGCGAACGCAACTCGTCCGGGGTCTTGCGCGGTCGGTCCTGGGTCATGTCGTCCTCTGTTGCAGCGGGGTGAATCTGCTGCTATGAGTTTTATCATAGCGCTACGATTTTATCCCTGCAATGGCAGAAGATGATCGTGGGGGAGGTGGCGGAGAGCCCGGAACCTTGAGGGGTTTAGTGGAGTTCGCCGGATATGACAGTTTTTGTTGCGCTACGAACGGAGTGACGGGTGGCAGTAGCGGTTCCGCGCAGGCGCCGGAAAATTCAGGGAGTGACGATGGTCGATGTCGCCCGTCGGGCCGACGTGTCGCCATCGACGGTGTCGCTGTTCCTGCGCCGACCCGAGGCGGTTTCGCCCCGGGCGAGCGATGCCGTGCAGGCGGCGATCCGCGAGCTCAATTACGTGCCCAATATGATGGCCGGCGGGTTGGCGGCGGCCGGCTCCAGCGTTGTCGGGGTGATCGTTCCCTCGGTGCGCAATGCCTTTTTCGCCGAGACGGTGGCGGCCTTGCAGCGCGAATTGGGGCAGGCGCGGCTGCAAATCATGCTGGGCCATACCGAATATGACCAGGCGGTGGAAACCGAACTGGTGCGCACGGCCCTATCCTGGGCGCCGGCGGCACTGGTGATCGCGGGGACCGAGCATGGCAAGACGACGCGCCAATTGCTCGAAGCGGCAAGGGTGCCTGTGGTCCAGGTGTGGGAATTGGGCGGCGAGGCGCCCATCGATATGGCGGTGGGCTTTCACCACTATGAGGTCGGGGCGGCCGCAGCGCGGCATCTGGCGGCGCGGGGTCGGCGCAGGCTGGTGTTTTTCAGCGGGCGCGCCAATGACGACAAACGGGCGGCCCAGCGCGCCGCCGGCTTTCTCGCCGCCGGGCGCGAGATGGGCCTTGCCGTGCAGCATCTGAGCCATCCCGCGCCGGCCACCACCGAATTGGGCGGCATTCTCTTCGCGCGCATGCTGAAGGAATTCGAGGGCGCGGAAGGGGTCGGCATCGGCTGCTCCAACGATCTGCTGGCGCTCGGCGCGATCTTCGAGGCGCAGCGGCGGCAGGTCGCCATCCCCGCACAATACGCCATTATCGGCTTCGGCGACCTTGAATTCGCCGCCTCCTGCAATCCGGCCCTCTCCACCATCAAGCCCTTCGGCGATCTGATCGGCAGCGAAGCGGCCCGCCTCATCATCAAGAGTCTCGCCGATGGCGAGGCACGCGAGCATCCTAGCATCGACACCGGCTTCGGCCTCGTGCACCGCCAGACGAGCTGACCATGGAGGGCTTGATTGTGACAGGAGGACTTGGAAGCCTTCATTATCGGGTGAGGATGTTTGTCGGGGGGCGTGGATGAACCTGCTGAGGCGCCCGCTGGAGCATGGCGAACCGATCACGCTATGGCGGCATTCCGCCGTGGCGGCCGAGCTGTTCCACAGCCCCGAACGCGCCATGGAAGGGGAGATGGACCCGTTCTTCTTTCTCGCCAAAGAAAAGAACTTCATCCCGCACGAATATCCCTGCCGCATCGAATTTGCCGCGCGCTACCGCCATAACCGGCCCGATGAGCGCGCCACCGCTGCGCCCGACGAGGTCTGGCTGGGTTTCGGCTCGCCGCGGCTCGATCTGTCCGGCTTCTGGTTTCGCGCCACGCGCATCGCCGCCCGCGCCGAAACCGTCATTCTGGCCGAGAAGGCGGGGCGCGGCGTGCTGCGGCTGGCCAGTTGCGGCGGCGCCATCCTGCGGGTCAATGGACGCGAAGTGGCCTTTGTGGCGGAATATCGCCGCAATTTCGAACACGCAGTGGAGGCCGAGGTCGAGTTCGGCCAGGGCCAGAACCGGATCGAAATCTTCTTCGATGATCTGGCCGAGCGGGACGCGCGCTTTTATGTCCAGCTCGACTATGTGGACGGCCCGCGCGCGGTGCAGGCTATTCCCATCGATTGCGCTCCCGAAGCGGCCAGCGCGATCGAGACTGCGCTCGCATCCGCCCATTTCGAACGCGCCAGCCATGACGGCATCGATCTGCGTCTCATGCTTGCACAGCCGCTGGGCGTGGCGGCCACGGCGGAAATCAAGCTCGATGGTGGGCTGGTGATCCGGCGCGAATTGCCGCCCGATTGCCGCGTGATCGAGATCGGTCCGGCCGACGCCCTGCCGGCGGGCGTCCGCCAGCTTACATTGCGCCTCGGCGTCGATGGCTTTAGCGCCAGCCGGGTCTATGGCACGGAAATTTCCCATGCCAGCCGTGAAGGCAAGGCGCCGTCATCGCTCGAGGCGCGGATCGATGAGGCGCTGGCAGCGGTGGCGGACGATGCTGAATCTGGCACGACCGCCTTGCTGGCGCTTCTGGCCCTGGGCGAGGGCGGGGCCGAAACCAGGGCCCTGCTCGATCCCGCACTGCGCCAGATCGAGGAATGCTGGGATTGTGCCGATTTCGCGCTGGTGCCGCTGCTCTGGTGTCGCATGCGTTGGCCGGAGCTGTTAGGCGAGGCCGACTGCGCCCGCATCGACCGCGCGATCCTCTCCTATCGCTATTGGCTCGATGAGCCCGGCAATGACGTGCAGTGGTATTTCTCCGAAAATCATGCCCTGTTGTTCCATACGGCGGCGCATCTGGCCGGGGCCCTGCTGCCCGATGCAACGTTCACGCGCTCGGGGCGGAGCGGGCGCGAGCAATCCGCCGTAGGCCTGGCGCGGCTGGAGGGCTGGTTCGACCATTTCGAGTGTTGGGAAATGGCCGAATTCAATTCCGCGCCCTATTTCCCCATCGATCTCAAAGGCCTGGCGGCGCTGTTCGCACTGTCGCCCGATGCCGGCTTGCGCGAACGCGCCGGCCGCGCCATCATCCGGCTGCTCGAAATCGTCGCCAATTCGGCCCATCACGGCGCGCTCACCGCTGCGCAGGGGCGCAGCTATGAACACAGCCTGCGCAGCACCCAAACGCAGGAGCTGTCCGCCATCGCCCGGCTGGTCTGGGGCAGGGGCAGTTTCGGCAGCCATTTCCACGCGACATCGCTGCTGGCCCTGTGCCTGCGCGATCATGGATTGGAACTTCCCGATCTGGGCGGGCGCGCCTGCCTGGCCGGCGAGGACGCCGAGGAATGGCGTTTCGCGCAAGGGGAGGGCGGCTTTGCCCGCCTTTATCATCACAAGAGCGCCGACCACGCCATGGGCAGCGCCGTGCTCTATCGCTGGGGCGAATGGGGCTATCAGGAAACGCTGCTCCATTTGCGGCTTGGCAGCAACCCGCAGGCGCAAATCTGGATCAACCATCCGGGCGAAATCATCCATTCCGGCAATGGGCGCCCATCCTATTGGGGCGGTTCGGCCTCGGTGCCGCGCGTGCAGCAATATCGCGACCTCTCCATCGTGCTGTTCGACGGGATGCCCCCGCAGCCCGATTTCACCCATTGCTGGTTTCCGACTCCTGATTTCGACGCCGCCGGGGTGGAGGGCGACAGCGCCTGGGCAGCTTCCGGGGCAGGGCTCGTGTTCATCTGCGGCTCGAGTGCCTTTGAACAGGTTTCGGACGGCCCGACCGCCAATCATGAATTGCGCCTTGCCGGCCGCAAATCCTGGTGGCTGGTGCGGCTGGGCTCGGCGGCGCTGCATGGCGGTGTCGATCAATTCCGGGCGCGTTTCGCCCCGCTCAAGCTGCGCGACGATGGCGAAAGGATCGTGGTCGATGACCCCGATTACGGCAGGATCGAATTTCATGCCGATGGCACGGTGCTGGGCGAAGGCCGCCGCATCGCGCCGGAGGATTTTACGGTTCTGGGAACGCGGGACACCCTGCCTCGCGGCCCCATCCAAACGCGCAGGGTTTTGCTTGAGGCCCACTTGGGCCGCCCGTCTTAGGGAGGAGACGCTACGATGAAAACGAAGATTTGGCTTTCCGGTATCGCTCTGGCCGCCATGGCCACCAGCGCCTTTGCCCAAGATGCGACCCAGGTGCGCATCATGTGGTATTCCGACGGCATCGAGGGCGAGGTGATCGCCGACCTGCTGGACCGGTTCGAGCAAGCGAACCCCGATATCGACATCATCCTCGACAATGTCGCCTATCAGGTGATCCAGGAGCAATTGCCGATCCAGCTGGCCTCTGGCGCCGGCCCCGATATCGCACGCGTCACCAATCTCAAGGCCCAGGCCGAGCACTGGCTCGATTTGCGCCCCTATGTGGCCGATCCGGCCTATTGGGACGCCAATTTCGGCGACCGCTTCGACTGGATGCGCGAGGATGGCAGCAATGCGATCCCCGGCTACATGACCCAGCTGACCCTGACCGGGGGCTTTGCCAACGCCACCCTGTTTGAGCAGGCCGGCGTCGAGCTGCCGGCCCATGGCGCCACCTGGGACGAATGGGCCGAGGCCAGCCGCAAAGTGATGGAAGATCAGGGCCTGCCCGCCGCCTTCGCCATCGACCGCTCCGGCCACCGCGTCGCGGGCCCGGCGATTTCCTATGGCGCCAAGTTCATCGGTGAGGACGGCAAGCCGGCGCCGATGAATGACGGCGCCATGGATTTCTTCACCCGCCTCACCGACTGGACCGCCCAGGGCCTCATGCTGCCCGAAGTCTGGGTCTCGGCGGCCGGCACGACCTATCGCGCCGCAGCCGACGACTTCATCAACGCCCAGATCCCGTTCTACTATTCGGGCTCCTGGCAGGTCGCCAACCTGTCGGGCAAGATCGGCGACGCCTTCGACTGGGTCGTGGTCGGCTCGCCTTGCGGCCCGGCCGGTTGCTCGGGCATGGCAGGCGGTGCGGCCATGGTCGCCGTCAAATACACCAAGCATCCCGAAGAGGTGGCGCGGGTGATGGACTATTTGGCTTCGGAAGACATCGTGCGTGAATTCAGCGAGCGCACCCTGTTCCTGCCGGCCCATTCCGGCATCGTCGCCAAGGGCGGGCTGAACTTCCAGTCCGACGATCCCATGGTGCCGCCGGCCATGAACGCCTATGTCGCGGCCTCCGCCGAAACCCTGCCGGAAGCCGACCGCATGCCCGCCTGGGTCTGGGGCAACACGGTCTATGGTGCAATCGTCACCCGCATCAGCCAGGTCATGGCCGGTGAACTCACCATCGATCAGGCGCGCGAGATGATGGACCGCGACATCGCCGACCAAGTCGAAGCCGCCGGTCAGTAAGGATGGCGCGGTTTGGGAAAACTGCTGGACGGGTGGCAACATTGCCACTCGTCCTCATCGCCCGGGGGCTCGATCCGGTGCTGCGCCTGTGGCAGCGCTGCACGGGCACCGGCGGCATGATCACCTTCTTCCTCTTGCCCAACATGGCGATCTTCGGGGTGTTCGTCATCATTCCGCTGGTGCTCAACATCATCTATTCGATGACGGGCGGGGTCGACATCCTGCTCAAGGACCGCAGCTTCATCGGCCTCGGGCAATATGGAAGGCTGCTGGAATGCCAGGATTATCTGGTGTCCACCACCTGCCGGGAGGACCAGTTCTGGACCGCCGTGCGCAATACCGGCACCTTCGTTCTGTTCCAGGTGAGCCTGATGGTGTGCGTCAGCATGATCACGGCACTGATCCTCAACCGCAAGATCGCCGGGCGCGGCTTCTTCCGGGCCGTCTTCTTTTTCCCCGTGCTGCTCTCCCCGGTCGTGGTTGGGCTGATCTGGCGCTGGATCCTGCAACGCCAGGGGCTGATGAATCTGATCGTCACCCAGCTCGGTTTCGATCCCGTGGTCTGGCTCAATGACCGCTTCTTTGCTTTTTCGGCTGCCATCGGCGTCTCGACCTGGGCGCATATGGGTTTTTACACGCTGATCCTGTTGGCCGGTTTGCAGGCCATTCCCAAGGATCTTTACGAGGCCGCCGAAATGGACGCGACCCCGGCCAGCCGCGTCTTCTGGCGCATCACCCTGCCGCTGCTGGGGCCAAACCTGGCCGTAGTTCTGGTGCTGGCGCTGATCCGGGGCGTGCAGATTTTCGATGAAGCCTATGTGCTGACGGGCGGTGGCCCGGGCACCAGCACGCTGTTCATCACCCAATATATCTACGAAGTCGGCTTTGCCTCCTTCCTGCGCAATCCGGGCCTGGCGGCCGCCGCTTCCATTCTCATGGGGCTGGTGCTGGTGGTGCTGACGCTCATCCAACTGGGCCTGTCGCGGCGGGCAGAAAAGGGGAATGCGCGATGAACGCCGTTCGCAATTTCGTCTTCGCCCGGCGCGGCCGCGCCGGCAAATGGCACTGGACCGACATCGTCACCTGGATCTGGCTGATCGGTGGAACCATCATCATGTTCGGCCCGGCCCTGTGGCTGATCTCATCCTCCTTCAAGGGCCCGGCGCAGCTGGCCGAATTTCCGCCCACCCTGCTACCCTATGTGCAGGAGGTCGCCAAGGTCGAAGGCTATGACGCGCCGCTGCCGCTCTATCAGGTGACCCAGGAAGACGGCTCCACCCGCGTGATGGCCGAGATCCGCCGTATCGGCACCTCGGCGCAGATGGTCGATCCGGCCAATCCGGAGGAGCGGGTCAGCGTCCGCCTCACCGATAGGCAGCCGGTGCGCGAGGTGGGGCTGGCGATCAACAATTATACCGATCCGTTCCTCGCCTTCGATTTCATGCGCTACCTGGGCAATTCGGTCTTCGTCACCGTCATGGCCACCCTGCTTACGCTGCTGACCAATTCCATGGCGGCTTTCGCCCTGTCGAAATACCGCTTCAAGGGGCGCGACGCGGTGATGCTGCTGATCGTGGCGACGCTGATGGTTCCGCTCTCGGTCATCCTCGTGCCGCTCTATTCCGTGGTCAGTTCCGTGGGGCTGCTCAACTCGCTCTGGGGGGTGATCCTGCCCACCATCGCCACACCCACCGGCGTGTTCCTGCTGCGCCAGTACATGCTCACCATCCCCGACGAATTGATCGAGGCGGCGCGCATGGACCACGCTTCCGAATGGCAGATCTATTGGCGCATCATCCTGCCGCTGGCGGCGCCCGCCCTGGCGGTGCTGGCCATCTTCTCGGTGGTCTGGCGCTGGAACGACTTCCTCTGGCCGCTGATCGTCTTGTCGCGGCGCGAGCTCTACACGTTGCAGATCGGGCTCAACACCTATGCCGGCGAGCTCAACGTGCAGTGGCACTATATTCTTGCCATGACCGTGGTGACCATGATCCCGGTGGTCCTGGTATTCATTTTCCTGCAGCGCTTCATCACCACCGGCATTGCCGGCGCAGGCATCAAATAGGAGGGGCGCATGGGCCGCATTGTCTTGAAGAATATCCGCAAGGCCTTCGACGCCGTCGAGGTGATCCACGGGGTCGATCTTGAGATCAAGGAGGGCGAGCTGGTGGTTTTTGTCGGTCCCTCGGGCTGCGGAAAATCGACGCTTTTGCGCCTGATCGCCGGACTCGACACGCCGACATCGGGCAGTATCGAGATCGATGGCCGCGACGTAACCAAGGCCGGCGCCGCCGACCGGGGCCTGGCCATGGTGTTCCAGTCCTATGCGCTTTATCCGCATATGACCGTGCGCCAGAACCTTTCCTTCGGGCTTGAAAACCAGCGCATGCCCAAGGCGGAGATCGCCGCCCGCGTCGATGAGGCGGCGCGCATGCTGGAGATCGACGAACTGCTCGGACGCCGCCCCACGCAGCTATCGGGCGGGCAGCGCCAGCGCGTCGCCATCGGCAGGGCCATCGTGCGCAATCCCACCGCGTTCCTGCTCGACGAACCCCTCTCCAACCTCGATGCTGAACTGCGCGGCACCATGCGGGCCGAGCTTTCGGCCCTTCACGCCCGGCTCTCTACCACCATGATTTACGTCACCCACGATCAGGTCGAGGCCATGACGCTGGCCGACCGCATCGTGGTGCTGCGCAAGGGCGTGATCGAGCAGGTCGATACCCCACTCAATCTCTACAACAAGCCGCAAAACCTGTTCGTCGCCGGCTTTATCGGCGCGCCGAACATGAATTTCTTCAAGGTCGAGGTCAAAAGCGGCAAGGCCGAGCTGCCCGGCGGCGCCCAGATCGCCGTCGTCCATGAGGGCCCGGTGACCCTGGGCCTTCGCCCCCAGCATTTGCGCCTGGCCCAGCCCGAGGAGCGTGCCATCGCCGCCGAGGTTTTCCTGATCGAGTCTCTTGGCGCCGAAACCGTCCTCCATGCCAATGTGGAAGGGGCAGGGCAGATCATTACCGTCCTTGACGGCCAGCTCGACATCGCCCGCGGTGCCCCCATCCGCCTCGCCTTCGACGACGCCAACCTGCACGCCTTCGACGCGGCGGGTCAGCGGATCGGTTAGCGGTCTGCTACTGCAAACGCAGGAACTAAATGCCCTTTGATAGGGCTGAGGAAGGTATGGAATTCTGACCGTTAGCTAGCGGCCATACCGGGAAGCAAGCCCGATGATGTAGGTGATCAACGCCTCTTCATCGGGCCGGCCAGTGGCTTTCTGCGCTGGGTCGAACGATGCTGGCCGAGAGCCTTGCAGGCAAAGCGCTCCGACATGGAGAACTTCGCCATGACATCGCCCACACCCTATCTCGGCGGCGTCGTTCGCTGGCGACTGTGCGATCTGGCGCAATGGCTGGGGAAGAGTTCCGCGTTTCGGTGAGCGAGTAAACGATGAACGGCGAAGTCCGGGCCATGGACTATCGCACGCTTGCCTTCCGGCCAAAACAGCATGCTCATGATCCTCAAACCATTGAGGATTTTAATAAAGCTTTCTCGCCGCAGTGGCCGAGATTGCCGCAAAGGTGGACGACTTTTACGACGTCCGAAGCGGGACAATTCTTCTGCAATCGTGGGCTAATTATGCACCCTGCTTTCGCGGCCACTGGGTCGCGCAATAGGCGGCCACTTCCAGCGCAGGCATGATATCAGGACTGCACGTCGCCGTTCAAACGCGTGTTCCTTGCCGGGCCGGTCGTTTTGCGGATCACCAAACTTGTGTCCAGAACGTAGCGAACGTCGCGGATAGCGTGGTTTTGGAAGATATCTATCAGGAGGTTCAAGGCTGCCTTGCCAGCCGCCGCCGATCGGTTCGAGACAGTGGTCAGGGAAGGATAGGTGGCAGCCCCCAGAACGTCATCGCAACCAACCACGGCAAAATCGGCGGGCACCGCCACGCCCTGATCTGCGAATTCAGCCAGCATGCCCTGGGCTGTCAGGTCGTCGAAGGCGATGGCAGCTGTTGCCCCGGTGGCCAGGACGCTGGCCGCAATCCTGCGGCCGGCTTCGAATGCGGCGAATTCGTTGGCGATGACGGTGACGTCGAGACCCAACTCTCTGGCTGAGCGTCGCACGGCATTTCGCCGCTGCTTGTTGGACCATGAGCCGTGTGGCCCGCCCACATAGACCAGCTTCTTATGACCAAGGTTCGCGAGATGGGCGACGGCCTCGGCGACGCCCGTCGCGCTGTCGATCAGGATGCGGGAAATTCCCTTCACATCGCGATTGATCAGAACCACGGGCCGACGGCTTGCATGCGCGATGATCTGCGCGTCGCTCAAGCGTGAGGAAACCAGCACGAAGCCTTCGACCTGACCGGCGAAGCGGCCGATCAGCCTGTCCTCCTGCTTGGGGTCTTCATCCGAATTTCCCAGGAAAACGCAGTAGTCGGAGCGATCCGCCTCCGATTGCGCCGCACGGATCAAAGGAGGGAAAAATGGGTTGGCCACGTCGGGTACGATGAGGGCAATGTTGCCGTGCCGTCCGGTGCTCAGCGCGCGGGCCGTGTGATTGGGCACATAGCCAAGCTGTTCGGCCGCAGCAAATATCTTGCGAACCGTTTCCTCGCTCAGCATTTCCGGCCGTGAGAAGGCGCGGGACACGCTCGATTTGGTAACGCCTGCGGCGGCGGCAACTTGGTTGATCGTAGGTCGGTTTTGGCGAGGCGGCATCTAAGAGGTCTCTGGCTTGCCCTAAACTGGCACGGTCGGTTCCACAAGGATAGCCATGGCCACTTGACATGCAACCGGTTGCATTAAATAGTTTCCGAAACTGGGCGCACATTCCATCGGGAGCCCGGCATGTGGAGGCTTTCTGTGACGCTTAATGCTTCAAACCCGTCTAATATCGCTCGCAAGGCTGGCCTGATGAGCGTTCAGTCCTTTGCGACGAGAAGCTTGATGGGCGACGCTGCGGCGCGCGATATTGCCGATGCGCTGCGCGATGCGTTGTCTCGCCAGCGCGAGGTGCGCATGATCTTTGCGGCGGCGCCTAGCCAGGCTCAGATGCTCGCCGCGCTGTGCTCGGCGCCGGGCATCGACTGGACGCGCGTGACGGTCTTTCACATGGATGAATATATCGGGCTTCCCGCCGATGCGCCGGAGCGTTTCGCCAGATGGCTTGATGACAATCTTTTCGACCGCTTGCCGTTTGCTCGTGTGCATCGCCTGGTGCCCGCGCCGGACCCGGCCGCTGCCGCTGAAGCCTATGCCCAGTTGCTGGCTGCGGCTCCAATCGACTTCGTATGTCTGGGGATCGGCGTGAACGGACACATCGCCTTCAACGACCCGCCGGTCGCTGATTTCGCGGATCCGCTCGACGTCAAGGTGGTGACGCTTGATGACCAGTGCCGGCAGCAGCAGGTCGATGACAATTGCTTTGCGCGCTTCGATGATGTGCCCGAAAAGGCCATTACCCTGACGGTGCCGCGCCTGATGCGTGCCGGCAAACTGTTTTGCGTGGTGCCGGGCCAGTTGAAGCGGGACGCTGTGCGCGCAGCCCTCTATGGTCCGATCAGCACAGAATGTCCTGCGAGCATCTTGCGCGAGCACCCCAATTGCAGGCTTTATCTTGATACGGAGTCGGACCCCGATGCTCAATAATCCCGTCGACGTCGATGCCCTGTGCGCGGGCTATCTGTCGGGCGTAACTGCGTTGATGCAGTCTATCCTGGTCGAGGAGCGTGATGCCCTTGATCGCGCGGCGACGCGGGTGTCCGAGCAGATTGCGGCCGATCGGCTGGTTTATGTCTATGGGCCGGGCGGGCATTCCAATCTGGCAGCGCAGGAAATCTTTTTCCGTGCCGGCGGGCTGATGCATGTTAGCGCCATCCTCGATGAAGGTACCTTGCTATCGAATGGCGCGCTCCGCTCGATGGCCGTGGAGCGCACCCCGGGCTATGGCAAGATCGTCATCGATGACCAGCGTCTGGGGGAGGGGGATCTGCTGCTTCTTACCAACGCCTATGGCATCAACGCAGCGCTGATCGATGCGGCCATCACGGCGCGCCAGCGCGGCGCATTCCTGATCGGGTTCAACTCTCACGCCCATGCCGATGGCAGCGCGCCAACTCATCCGGCGCGGCACCCGACCCGGCAGAACCTGCACGATATCGTCGATATCGCCATCGATACCAAGGTGCCGATCGGAGATGCGCTGGTCACGGTGGACGGGGTTGGCGAGAGCATCGCCGCGGTCTCCACCTTTGCCAACGCCTTCGCGCTCAACTGCCTGGTTATTCGCACGGTCGCCAAGCTGGCCGAGCGTGGCATTGAGCCGCCGATCTGGCGCAGCGGCAATGCGCCAGGCGGGGATGAAGCCAATGGGCGCTTCCTGGCGCGGTTCCGCGATCGGGTGCGTTGGCTGTGAGTAAACCTGCCCGCATTGTTGGCCGCGATCCGGCAACCGGGCGGGGTGTCGCGATAGACTGCGTCGACGGACGCGTTGCCTCCATGGGGCCGGCAGCAATCGATGACACGACGCCGTTCCTGTCGGCCGGCTTCGTCGACCTGCAGGTAAACGGGTATGCGGGGCATGATTTGAATGCCGGTGTGCCCGATGTGGAAGTGCTGGAGCAACTGGCGCGCCATCTGCTGCGAGCAGGCGTCACCAGCTTTGCGCCGACGCTGATCACCGCGAGCGAGCACTCACTGTGCCAGTCCCTCAGTGGCATCGCTGCGGCAACGCGCAATAGCCCGCTGCTCGCTCGGATGATCGGTTTCGTGCATGTCGAAGGGCCCTCACTCGATCCGGCGGATGGCCCGCGCGGCGCGCATCCGCTCGGGAATGTGCGGCCGCCAAACCTTGACGAATTTTCTCGTTGGCAGCGCGCCGCCGAAGGCATGGTCGGGCTGGTAACCCTGTCGCCGCACTACCCGGAGGCGCCGGACTACATCCGGGCGTTGCACGCTCAGGGCGTTTTGGTTTCGATCGGTCATACCGGCGCGACGCCGGACCAGATCACGGCAGCGGTGGATGCCGGCGCGAGCCTGTCGACCCATTTGGGCAATGGTGCCGCCAGCATGCTGCCACGTCATCCCAATTTCATTTGGGCGCAGCTGTCCGATGATCGACTGACGGCCAGTTTCATTGCGGATGGGCATCATCTGCCGGCTGCAACGCTCAAGGCCATGCTGCGGGCCAAGACCCTCGACAATTCGATTCTGGTTTCGGACGCTGCTGCTTTGGGTGGCCAGCCGCCGGGGCGCTATCGGAGCCCTATTGGAGGGGACGTTGATGTCTCGGCCGATGGGCGGCTCAGCGTCGCCGATACGCCCTATCTGGCTGGTGCCGGGCATCTGCTGGACCGCAATATTGCCCATACCATTCAAGCAACGGGGATATCGCTGGTGGAGGCGCTGAACCTGGCGACCCGCAATCCGGGACGGTTCATGGCGCGGCGCGGCGTGCTTGCCCCGGGTCAGCGGGCGGATGTCACGCTGTTCTCGTGGACGCCAGGCGACGACACTCTGACGATCGATGACGTTTTTTTGGGTGGTGAAAGGGTATTGGTATGATCCGAGCGGGCGTGGCGAGCGTCGATATCACGCCACCTACAGGGTTGCATCTTGCCGGCTTTGCCGCTCGAACCCTGCCAGCGACAGGCACACATGACCCGCTGACTGCACGGGCAATCGTGGTTGACGAAACTGCGGTCGTGGTGCTCGATGTGATCGGCTTGCACGAGGATATGTCGGCGCGCATCCGCCAGCGCAGTAGTTTGCCGGACGACAATATCATTGTGGCCGCAACACATACCCATGGCGCGCCGATATCCATGAAAGGGCGACTGGGGCGGGCGGCCGATCCTGCATTCCTGCAACGGATCGAGGACGGTGCCGTCGAGGCGCTGAGACTGGCCTGCGAAAACCGGCGGCCGGCGACGATTGCCGCCGGAATAGGCGGTGACCCGGGCGTGGCCTGGAACAGGCGTCATGCCGATGGTCTTTTGGATCGATCTGTACCGATGATCCGCATTCGTGATCTGGAAGGGCAGTGCTTTGCCGTGATGGCGTCCTATGCCTGTCACCCCGTGGTGCTGGCGGCCGACAATCTGGAAATGACCGCGGACTACCCATTTTATCTCCGACAGGCGCTGGAGGCGGCGCATCCGGGCGCTGTGGCGTTGTTTCTCACCGGCTGTGCCGGCGACGCCAATACCGGTCACACCGCGCAAGCGTCCTGGACGCTTGCGGCCAATAGTGCCCGCACCTTTGGTACGGCGAAACGCCTTGGCGAGCGCATCGCTGCAGCGGCCCTGGAGGCCGGGGAGCAGGCATTCGCCGACCCTGTCGGCGCTGCGCACCGGGAGATCGATCTGGCTTTGACGCGTCTTGAAGATGCGCCGCTGCCGGAGCTTGCAGCGCGTTGGCGTGCAGAACAGGAAACGGCTGAGCCGGTGCGCGCCATCTTGCTTGGGCATTGGATCGCCTGGGCCGAGCGCAATCGGGATGTGGTGCCCGGGAGCTGGCGGGCCCGGGTCAGTCTGCTCGATTGGGGTGGCATTCCAATCGTGGCGATGCCGGGCGAGATTTTTAGCGAAACCGGACTGTCGGTGCGCGACGCCTGTGGGGCGCGGCCTGCCTTCATCCTCGCCTATGCCGACGGTACGCCCGGCTATATCCCGCCGCGCAGCGAATTTCCGTTTGGCGGCTACGAGGTGGAAGAAGCGCATCGCTTTATCGGCATGCCGGGGGTCTTTGCACCGGGATCGGCTGAGGCGCTGGCAGATGCGGCGCGGGCCATGCTCCACGAGCGCTACTTGACAACGCAACCGGTTGCATAAGACACTAAATTTGTCGCCTGTAGGGAACGAGCGAACAAGGGGAACTTTCATGAACTATCAACTGAAGCCAAGCGCAGTCCGTCTCGCGCTGCTCGGCTCGGCCATGAGCATTGCCGCTCTGGCCATGCCGGCCGTCAACGCACAGGAAATCCGGGTGTGGAGCGGATATCCGGAAATGGCGCCGTTTTATGAACACGTCGCCGAGGGGATGAAGGCCGACTTTCCGAACCTGAGCGTCAAGGTCGAGGCGATTGCGCTGCGCGAGCACGAAAAGCGCCTGGCGCTGGGCCTGACCTCGGGCGAAGCTGCGGAAGTCATTGAGCTCGGCACCTCGACGGCGACCCGCTACCTCGAAAACGAGTTGTTCAACGAAGCTCCGGCTGAAATTGCCGCTTTCGTTCAGGATCCAACCAATTTCAACGACTTCTTCCGTGACTCGGCCAGCTATGGCGGCACGGTCTATGGCCTGCCGCTGTTCCGCGGCCAGAGCGCGCTTTACTACAATACCGAAATGTTCACCGCTGCCGGCTTGACCGAGCCGCCGGCGACCATGGCCGACTACACTAAATATGCCGAGGCGTTGACCCAGCGGGACGCAAATGGCGTGCCGACGGTCTCGGGTTGGAGCATGCGCCTTTCGGGCGGTGGCCAGGGTATTGCCGAAAAATTCTGGATCAACATGTTCCAGTACGGCGAGAGCCTCGTCGAGCAGAATGCCGACGGCAAGTGGAAGGCTGACTTTGCCAATGAGAATGGTCGCGCTGCGCTCAAGCAATATCTGGAGAACGTCCACACGCTGAAGACCGTGACAATCGAAATGCCGGCCGATGCCGAAGCATTCGAGCGTGAACAGACGGCCATGTTCATCCGTGAATCCTGGGTGATCGGGGATATCGCCGCCAAGGCGCCGGACCTGAAATATGCCACGACGACGCTGCCGCGTGGGTCGATCGTTGCTCCGGTTTCGCTCTGGATCAGCGGCGAAGGTGCCGAAGCGGAAGCTGCATGGGCCTTTGCCCAGGCGGCCAACGAGCCCGATAACCTCCTGTGGCTGCTGGACAATGTGGGTTGGCTCCCGAACCGTGCCGGTCTCGATTACAGCGCTATTCTCGCCGCCAAGCCGGCGCTCGCTGCATTCGTCGAATATCCCGACACCTATGAGTTCTTCTCGCTGCCTAATATCGGGCCGGTAGAAGAAATCCTCACCCGTACGGCAGCGCGCCTGACGGAAGCCTTTGCCAATGCGGCGCTGGCGACCGACGATGCGGGTATCGATGCCGTTCTGGTCGCCACACAGGATGAGATCAACGGCCTGTTGCAGCGCGAAGGTCTGCTGGCCGAATAAAGCTCGCACCCGATAATCCCACATTCTGCCTGGGAGGGTTTGCTTCTCCCAGGCTCCATTAGCGGAGAATGCAATGCTGCGGCGCAAGAGATGGCTTTTTGCGATCCTCGCCATCCTGCCCACGCTGGCAATCTTTGCCTGGCTGCGCATGTATCCCATTTTTGAGACATTGCGGCTGAGCCTGCACAAATGGGATATTTTGTCCAAGAATAAGCCATTCATTGGCCTCGCCAATTTTCAGGAACTGCTGAAAGACCGCCTCTTTCATGAGGCGCTTCTGAACACCACCATCATTGCTTTCGGGGTGTTGATCATCACCATCCCCACGGCCATGGTTTTGGCGGCGCTGATCCACTATCGGACGCGCTCGCGGGTGTCGGGCTTTTACGAGACGGCGATCTTCCTGCCTCACGTGGTGTCGCTGGTTCCCGCCGCCATGGCCTGGAAATGGATTTTCGACGCAAGGCTTGGGCCGCTCAATGCCGTGCTGACCTTTTTCGGCTTCGAGCCACAGGCCTGGCTTTTCGATCCAACGCTCTCGATCATCAGCGTCATCGTGCTCTGTTCCTGGCAGGCGCTTGGCTATGCGGTGCTGATCTATCTTGTGGGCTTTAAGAGCCTGCCGGTTTCTCTGTTCGAGGCGGCGAAGCTGGATGGCGCGTCTGGTCCGCAATCCTTCTGGTTCCTGTCGATGCCGATGCTGAAGCCTATCACGCTCTATGTGTCGGTGGTGACATTGGTGTCCGGGTTTAACGTTTATGCGCAGGCCTTTGTGCTGGCCTCCGACGCGCAGGGCGCGCCGGGGCGGCAGGTGCGCGTGCTGGTGCTCGATATGCTGGAGAATAGTTTCCGCAACTATCGTGTTGGCTATGCGGCATCCGAAGCGGTCGTGCTGTTGCTGATCGTGCTGGTGTTGACGCTCATTCAGTTCTCCCTGTTGCGCGAAAGGGGGCGCGCATGAGCGCCAATCCGTCGTCGAACCCGGGCGGCAAGCGCCGCCGTATCCGCAAGATGCTCGTCGATCGTGGCATTGACGTCGTGCTGCTGGTGTTCAGCCTTTTAATGCTGCTGCCATTGGTGTTTCTGGTTTCCAACGGCTTCAAGACGCCGCAGGAAATGCTCGCTTGGCCGCCCACTATCATTCCCGCCAATCCCACGATCGACAATTTTGCGGCCGTGTTGCAGGGTACCCCGCTGCTGCGCTGGATTTTTAACAGCATCGCCTTTGCGGTGCTCTCGACCTTGGCGATCCTCGCGACATCTTCGATTGCCGGCTATATCCTGGCCAAATTTCGCTATCGCTCGCTCAACGTCATCTTCGCCCTGGTGCTGGCAACCGCCATCGTGCCGTTCGAAGTCTATATGATCCCGCTCTATTTCCAGGCGCAGAGCCTGGGCATCCTCAATTCCCTCTGGGGTCTGCTGCTCGGCTACCTGGTCATGAGTTTTGGGATCTTTTTGATCCGGCAGAATGTCATCCATTCCATTCCCGACGAGCTGCTGGAAGCGGCGCGGATCGATGGTGCGGGTGAACTCTGGATTTTCTTCCGCATCGTCCTGCCGCTGTTGCGCGGGGCCTTGGGGGCGTTGGGCGTGCTGGCCTTCTTCCAGGCCTGGACGGCGTTCGCATGGCCGATGATCGTGGCGACCAATCGCGAAGCCTATACGATTGAAGTCGGGCTGGCGCTTTTCCAGACCGGATTCACCGTGGATCTGGGTCGTCTCAGCGCCGCATCGGCACTGGTGCTCATTCCCTCGATCAGCCTCTTCGTCATCTTGCGACGCAATTTCGTGCAGGGCGTTGCCAGCACGGGGCTCAAGGAATGAGCGGAGCAATGGACTTCCTGGAAGAGGCGCGGCGGGTCTATGTCGACGCCAATGCGGCAAGCCTTCGCTGGCTCCTGGCGCGGCCGCTGCTGGGCCCGGGATTTTTGAACAGCAAACAGAACAGTATTACGCTGGCCGACTATGGTCCGGCCGATGGTCTCCGTAGTCCCGCCTTCACCTATGGCTGGATCCAAGGGCGGGGCCTTGAGGCGCTGGTCACGCATGCCGCGTTTTTTGCCGGGTCGGATCCGGAACTGGCTCAATCCTTGGATGTCGTGGCGCGTCGCCTTTATACGGTCCTGCAGGGGCTTTGGGCACGGAGTGGGCATGCCTATTTCTGCTACGATGCCGATTTGAGGCCAGTGATTGCGGCGCCAGATGGCAGCACTGCGCCGCAGGCGCAACCCGCTGACATCTACACCTATTCCGATATTTTCGTACTCAAGGGGTTGATTGCGGCCGCGGCGCGCTATGATCGGGCAAGCCTTGCAGGCTATCTCGGTCAGTTGTCCGAGCTTGTAAAAGCCATTGAGGGTGGGCGGTTCCAGATGGACGAACGGCGCGCATTGTCGACCACGGCCGCAGCCGGGCAGCCCGACGACTTGGGGCCGCGCATGATCCTGCTCGGCGCCGCCGGCATGCTCAACCGGATTGGCCACAGCCAGGCCGCAGACTTTGCCGACCGTATCATTGCCCATGTGCTGGATCGGCACTTTGACCCGATCACCGGCCTGTTGCGCAATGTGCCGGGGGAAGATGCCTGCAATGTCGGCCATGGCATCGAACTGGTCGGTTTTGCTTTCGACTATTTGCCTGACAATGCTGATCCTGCGCTGGTCAAAGCACTCGAAACCATTCTCATTGCGTCGTTCGATGCTGGTTTTAGGGGGCCGGGCATCAGGCTGTCAGTGTCCCTCGAAAGTGGCGAGCCGACGAGCCCTTATAGCCCATGGTGGTCGCTGCCCGAAACTATCCGCAGCGCGGCGCTTTGCCTTGAACGTACCGGCAATCCGCGGGTGCTCGATGTCTGGCGGCGGGCGCATGGAGCGTTTTTCGACACCTATTGGCGCGGCGAACCCGCGCTTGCCTACCAGACAATGACTGATGACGGCCCGGTCGATTTCGTTCCGGCCACTCCCGATCTCGATCCCGGCTACCACACCGGCCTGAGCCTCCTGGCAGCCATCGAGGCTGTCGGTCGCATGGGCGCGCACGGCGCCGGCAAAACCCAAATAGGTGCATGAATGGCTGCTGTAGAAATCCGCAACGTAGCCAAGTCCTTCGGCCCCACGGACATTATCCGCAACGTCAATGTTGAGGTTCCCGATGGCGCTTTCGTGGTGCTGGTGGGACCGTCGGGATGCGGGAAATCGACCCTGCTGCGCATGATCGCGGGGCTCGAGGACATCGATAAGGGTGAGATCGTCATTGGCGGCCGGGTCATCAACGATGTCGAGCCCAAGCACAGGGACATCGCCATGGTGTTCCAGAACTATGCGCTCTATCCGCATATGACGATTGCCGAGAATATGGGATTCTCGTTGCGGTTGGCCAAGCAGTCGAAGACGGAGATTGCCCGGCGCGTTGGTGATGCGGCGCGTATTCTCGGGCTGACCGACTATCTCCATCGCTTTCCCAAGCAGCTTTCCGGAGGGCAGCGTCAGCGTGTTGCCATGGGGCGTGCCATCGTGCGCCAGCCGCAGGTGTTCCTGTTCGATGAGCCTCTGTCCAACCTCGATGCCAAGCTGCGCGTGCAGATGCGCGGCGAACTCAAGGACATGCATGCGCGCTTCAAGACCACGACCATCTATGTGACGCATGACCAGATCGAAGCCATGACCATGGCCGATCTGATCGTGGTGATGCGCGACGGGGTGGTGGAGCAGATCGGCAGTCCCCTCGACCTCTATGATTTTCCGGCCAATATGTTCGTGGGCAGTTTCATCGGCTCGCCAGCCATGAATTTTCTGACTGGCACCGTGCGCCAGCATGACGGCCAGCAGGTGTTTGAAACCGGGAGCGGCTTCCGCCTGCCGGTCGCTGCCGGCGCTGGCGCTTCGAATGGCCTGGCGGCGACACTGGGCATCAGGCCTGAGCATCTGACGCTTTCGAGCCGGGGCGAGGGCCTTGGCGGCAAGATCGTCACCATTGAACCAACGGGGTCGGAGACGTTCGTTGTCGTGCAACTGGGTGCTGACAAGATTTCGGCGCTGCTGCGGCAGCGGCTAACGGCGAGCATTGGCGATGAACTCTGGCTCGCGCCACAGGCAGGCACGACGCACCTTTTTGACAGCGCGACGACCAAGCGCCTGGTCAGCGCCTGACGGGCCTTGGGATGACAAGAAAACTCGGCATTGGCATTATCGGCCTGGGAATGGCTTCTCTCCCACACGCGCACGCGCTCCAGGCGCTGGGTGATCAGGTCGAGGTCCTCCATGCCTTCAGCCCATCGGCCGACCGTCGTGCGGCCTTTGCCAAGGCCCATGGTCTGCCGACGACCGATACGATCGAGGCGATCTTCAGCGATCCGCGCGTCAATGCCGTCCTGGTGCTGACGCCGCCCAATACTCACCTGAACATCGTGCAAATGGCTGCCTCGGCCGGCAAGCACGTATTGTTGGAAAAGCCCCTTGAAGTCAACGTCGAGCGAGCCGAGCAGTTGGTCGCTGTAGCCGAGGCGGCGGGGATCACGTTGGGCACCGTCCTGCAAAACCGGTTTCGGTCGGCAGCTCTGGAACTCAAGGCAATCATGGATGCGGGGCGCCTCGGGCAACTGGTGCAAGTAAGCGCTCGCTCGAGATATTGGCGTCCGCAGAGTTATTATGATGAACCCGGTCGCGGCACTTTGGCTCGCGACGGCGGCGGCGTCCTGCTTACCCAAGCCATCCACAACCTTGATTTGATGATCTCGCTCGTCGGATCGCCCGAAATTGTGACAGGCTACGTGGCCACCAGCCCGGTCCACGTTATGGAGGGCGAAGATGTTGCGGCGGCTATATTACATTTCCCCAATGGCGCGCTGGGCAGCGTTACGGCCACCACCTGCGCCTTTCCGGGGCACGCAGACGTGATCGAGATCATTGGAGATCAGGGAACTGCCGCGCTCAACGGCACGCAACTGCAAGTGCGACTGCACGACGGCACCAATATCGATTCTTCAGGAACCGACTCTGGTTCCGGATGGGGAGCCGATCCGATGGCTTTTTCCAGCCAAGCCCATCGTGCGCTTATTGCGGACTTCGCCGAAGCGGTCGCTCAAGGGCGGAAGCCGGCAGTGTCCGGCCGTGATGTACTGGCCGTTCACCACTTGATCGCCGCGATCATCAATTCTCGAGGACGGCCGATCCGGCTTTGAGAAATGGCAAACTCGCTCCCGCATCTATATCGCGCTTAGTTGGCCTCTTATGCGGCGGCCCTGTGGGAGTTTCTGAATCGGTTTGGCTCGAAAGAGTGCGCAACTGCCAATCGGCAGCAAACTTTGGCTCCGGCACATATTTTTCTGAGGCTTCGTCTATACTGCGTCGATCAATTGCTCCCGCCAGTAGAACGTGACCACCGCTCCTGCCATGATGGCTTCGTGCGCCGCGTGCAAGGCGTCGGGTTAGGGGCTCTTCTCCATCTTGCCCTTGAGAACAGAGAATTCCCCGAGGATATGCATCTTGAGCTGAAGCGCGGCTGGACTGGGGGGCATCGTGCCCGATTGCAATATCCCGAGCGAGCGCGGCGGATGGGCCAATGCGAGTGGCAGTTCGACAATCTCACCGAACCGACGCTGTGCGAAGACGACGCCGAACGGGAGCACTGCCAGGCTGTTGGAGGCGCGCAGATGTTCCAGGATCCCGGCCAGGGATGCACCGGAATAGCTGATCCGCACGCGGTCGGCACCGAGCCCGATAAGCGCGGTTTGCAGGTCGGCGCTGAGCGGGCTGCCCGGCGGTGGTTCGATCCAGGAGTAGTTGAGCACATCGGATGAGCGGAACTGCCCGGTTTGAAGAAGCGGGTGGGCACTACGGCAGGCGATGACGTTGCGCCCCGGCAAGATCTCTTCGAAGCTCAGATCGCTTTCCACGTCGAAAACCGTGATCGGACAGATGGCCATGTCTAACTGCCCGGCCCGGATTTTCTCTGCCAGGTCACCGGCATAGCCGTAGGCCTGGGCAACACGCACATTCGGCCGACGCCTCTGGAATTCTCCGATCATCGAGGAGATCAGGGCGTCCATGAAGAACGGCGTGCCGCCGATCCGTACCGTTCCGCGCTCGCCGCGGGTAAAAGCTTCAATCGCGTTTTGTGCACGCTGCACCGCATGACGGATCGCCGCTCCCTGTTCGGCCAGATCGCGTCCTAACGGCGTCGGCTCCAGCGGGCGGCGGCCGCGCACGAACAGCGGCTCCTTTAGCCGCTTCTCCAATAAAGCGACAGTGCGTGACAGGCCGGGCTGTGTGGCGCCGACCAGTGCCGCAGCCTCGGTCATGCCGCCAGCTTCGACGATGGCCCAGATCTGAACAAGGTGACGTGGCTCGATATTCATATCAATTCGGTATGCTGTCTCTCATTCTTATTATTTGATGATATCACACCCGATCTGGCAGAAACACTCCGTACTGAGCGGCGGGGAGGCCGCGTGCCGACGCGGCGGCAGAATTGGCTACTTCCGCCATCAAGGAGGACCGGATGGATATTCGGGATTTCAGTTATCAGGGATCGTCAGCGCAGATTGTTTTCGGTCGCGGCGCGCTGAGCCGGGCGGCCGAAGTAATTGCCGCGCTTGGTTGCCAACGTGTGTTGGTGCTCTCGACGCCGCAGCAGGCAGAGGATGCCGAACGCCTGTCGAGCGCACTTGGCCCGCTCTCGGTGGGGGTCTTTGCAAAGGCCGTCATGCATACACCGGTCGGGACCACTGAAGAGGCGCTGCGGGTGATGCGAAGCAGCGGCGCCGATTGCACGCTGGCCTTCGGCGGCGGCTCGACCGTTGGTCTCGGCAAGGCCATCGCCTATCGTCTGGATACTCCCCAGATCGCCATTCCCACGACCTATGCCGGGTCGGAGGCGACGCCGATCCTGGGTCAGACGCAGGGCGGCGAAAAGACCACCCTACGCGATAATGCGGTTCTGCCCGAGGCAGTCATTTACGACCCTGAGCTTAGTCAGGACCTGCCCTATGCGATGACCCTCACCAGTGGGCTGAACGCCATGGCCCATGCCGCCGAGGCGCTTTATGCCAAAGACCGCAACCCGATGTCCACATTGATGGCAGTCGAAGGACTGCGCGCCTTCGTAACGGCTCTGCCGGTGCTGAAGCAGACGCCACGAGACATGGCGGCGCGCGCTGGCGCGCTTTACGGCGCCTGGCTGTGCGGGACGGTTCTGGGGCAGGTCGGCATGTCTTTGCATCACAAACTTTGCCACGTTCTGGGCGGGTCTTTTGATCTGCCCCATGCCCAAACCCATGCCATCGTCCTGCCCCATGCGATCCGCTTCAACGAGGTAGCGGCGGGCGCGGAACTTGCCCCGCTTGCAGCCATGCTGGGGCGAGCGTCGGCGGGTGAGGGGCTCTACGACTTCGCGAAGGATCTGGGGTCGCCGCTCGCCCTGCGCGACATCGGGCTGGCGGAAACAGACCTCGACCGGGCCGCCGAGATTGCGACCCGCAACGCCTATTGGAACCCGCGCCAGATCGATCGTGATCGGATACGCGCATTGCTCGACGCCGCATGGAGGGGGGAGAGACCACGAGGCTGAAGCTTGCAGGGTACGATATCAACCGAGATTTCAGGGAGAAGACATGAACATTCCTAAAGAAACACAAGCGGGCAACTATCGCCGTAACATCGCCATTATCGGCTGCGGCCCGACTGGCCTGACCGCCGCGTCACTGCTGGGGCAGGCCGGGCATAACGTGATCGTTATCGAACGCTGGCCCGAGGCCTATGGCTTGCCGCGCCTGTCCCATATCGACGGCGAGACCGCGCGGCTGGTGCAATCGGCAGGCGACATTGAACATGCCCTGCGCGATGCTTCGACGCTGCAACAGTACTTCTTCTATGACGATCAGGGTGATGTGCTGATCGACATGGACTGGCGCGGCGACAACAGCGGTTTTCCGGCCCATATAGCCATTTTCCAGCCCGAAATCGAAGAAGCGATGTATCTCCGGGCGCAGTCGCTGCCCAATGTCGAATTTCTGCGCGGCTGGCAGGTCAACGGGATCGAACAGAATGGCGGGACCGTCACTGTTTCGGCACAACCCTGGGAGGGCGCCTGGAAGGGTGCATCCGACCAACCTGAAGAGACACGCAGTTTCGAGGTCGATTACGTAATCGGTGCGGACGGGGCCAACAGCTTTACCCGGCGCAGTCTGGGGATCGAGCGGTTCAGCTATGGCAAGCATGAGCGCTGGTTAAACCTTGACTCCGAATATGTCCGCGATCTGGGTGACCGCTTCACCAAGGGCGCGATCTATTGCGATCCGGCCCGCGCACATATGTTCATCCCCATCGGCAAGTCCCGCGTGCGCTTCGAAGTCCGGCTGCTGCCGGGTGAGGAAACCGCGCATTGGGAAGACATCAAGAACGGCCTGGCCTGGCTGAAGAAACAGCACGACCTGACGCTGGACGACGTGAAGCCGATCCGCAACGTGGTTTATACATTCGATCCGGCGATCGCCAAAAGCTGGAAGCAGGGCAATATCGTTCTGGCCGGTGATGCGGCACATACGATGATGCCCTATATGGGGCAGGGAGCCTGCTCGGGTATCCGGGACGGTGCAAATCTGGCCTGGAAGCTGGATCTGGTGCTGAAGGGCAAAGCCGATCCCGCGCTATTGGAAACCTACGAGACCGAGCGTCGCCCCCATGTGACGGTCATCACCGAAACCTCGAACATGCTGGGTGCGGTGGCCAATGAGGACGACCTGGAAAAGGTCGCGGCGCGGAACACGATGTTCCGTTCGGGCAACATGCCGCCTCCGCCGGCATTTCCCCGTGTCGAGGCGGGGGTGGTTCATGTCGAAGCCGATGGCGGTCTGCATCCGGCCACCGGCGCTCCGACGCCGCAGGGGCGGGTGCGTGTCGGCGGGCGTGAGGGCCGGATGGATGATGTGCTCGGCAACGGTTTCCTGATCGTCAGCCGAGAGGACCCCTCTGTTGTGCTGGATGCGACGGCGCAGGCTTTTCTGGAGGATCTTGGCTGTCGCTGGATCTTGGTGGATGAGGCTGACACAAACTCCGAGATCATGCAGGATATCGACGGCGATCAGTTCCGATACCTTTCGCAGAACGGCTTTGCGGCCTATCTGCGGCGGCCTGATTTCCTGCTTTTCGGAGGCGTTTCCGAGCTGTCGCAATTGCCGGGTTTGATAGAGGAACTGCGCGTCAAATTGTGCTGGAAAGCCGATCGGCCCTTGAAAATATCTGAGGTGAGTGCCGCATAATGCAGGATGACCAGACGGCCATCGCCAAGGCCAATGCCGCGCACCAGCGGGCCATGTCGATGCCCCGGCTGCTGGACTATGGCCTGGATTTCGCAGACGCGACCGCTCTTTTCGCCCGTAGCAATGCGGGCGAACCCTGGGACGCGGTCGCGGCGGAACGCGGTCGCGTGCGGCTGGCCAGGGCCGATCTCGCCGAGGCGGAGGGGCGGTGCCTCTCCGCCTCGGAGGAGCGCCAGCGCGGCATCGCGGCTTTGGTCTTCGCCCAGATGGCTTTCAACTTCGACATTCCCGAAAAACGCATGCTCTACCGTGAACTGACGGGGGCCTGCCAAGCGCTTGCCCGAGTCAGCGATCGGCCCTTCAGCCGTCGCGAAATTTCCTTTGGGGACAAGCATCTGATCGGCTGGCTGCTGCGCCCGTCGACATCGGGCGCCAACGGAACGGTGATCCTGTTCGGCGGCCAGACCGGTTGGGGCGTTGCCTATCTGCCGATAGCGCAAGCGCTTGCCCGGCGTAACCTGGCGACGTTGCTGATCGAAGGCCCCGGACAGGGCGAAACCCGGATCGAACAGGGGATTTATCTCGATGTAGATATCGACGCCGCCTTCAGCGCCTGCGTCGACACGATCCTTGACGATCCGACGCTGGGGGCGCCGGGGATCTGGGGCAACAGCTATGGCGGGCTCTTCGCCGCGCGGACGGCGGCGCATGACAGCCGGATCGTGGCCTGCTGTGTCAACGGTTCCTTCGCTAAGCCCGGCATATTGCCTTTCCGCTCGGCTTTCGAGCAATCGGCGGCAATGCTGGGCACCGAGGACCACGACGCCATCGAAGCCAATTTCGCGCGGCTGCGTTTCGAGCCTGCGACAATGCCCATCCATTGCCCGCTTCTGGTTCTGCATGGCGGCGCCGATCCTCTGGTCAACCTGGCGGACCAGCAGCCATTTCTCGATGCCGCCACCGGCGAGGCCACACTGGAAACATGGCCTGAGGGCGATCACACGATCTATAATCACAGCTTCGACCGGACCACACTGGCCGCAGACTGGTTCGCCGCGCGCCTGACTGCGCGCTGAACCCCGGTCGTTACTGCAGGGAGGCTCCCAATGGCGGAATTTTTCACCGAAGAACATTCGGCCGATGCCGTGAACGCCCGTATGGGTGAACATGCCGATCCGCGTCTGCGGCAGGTCATGGCGAGCCTTGTGCGGCACCTGCACGCCTTTGCCAAAGAGGTGGAGTTGACCCAGGCGGAATGGGATGTGGCCATCGAGTTCCTCACGGCGACCGGCCAGATCTGTTCAGCGGAGCGGCAGGAATTCATCCTGTTGTCCGATACGCTGGGCTTCTCGATGCTGGTCGATGCCATCAACAACCGCCGCCCGCCCAAGGCGACCGAGAACACCGTCTTCGGCCCGTTCTATGTTGAGGGGGCTCCGATCCGCGCAATGGGCGAGAATATCTCGCTCGACGGCAAGGGCGAAAGTTGCACTTTCGAGGGCCGGGTGCTCAACCTCGACGGTTATCCGCTCGAAGGGGCTTGCGTCGATGTCTGGTGCGACAATGCCGATGGATTCTACGATGTGCAGCAGCCCGGTATTCAGCCAAAGTGGAACAATCGCGGTCGCTTTCTCACCGGGCCGGAGGGCACCTATCGGTATCGCGGGGTCAAGCCGGTCAGCTATCCGATCCCGGATGATGGGCCGGTGGGCAAGATGCTGAGCCATCTGGGGCGGCATCCCTACCGCCCGGCGCATATGCACTTCAAGGTGACGGCTCCGGGGCATGAAACGATCATCACGCATACATTCGTTGGCGATGATCCCTATCTGGCTGACGATACGGTCTTCGGGGTCAAAGAAACGCTGGTCGCGCCTTTCGAGCGTACAGGTGGCGAAACCGAATGGCGCTCGGTCTTCGATTTCGTCATGGTACCCCTCGCGGAAGAAACCCGTAAACGATAGACAACCGGCACTATCTGTGTCGCGATCACCGGCAGTGGCATCAATGGTCATGTTGGGGTGATGGGGTGTGTGAGCAAGGCGGCCGCGGCGAGACTAAGGCGCGTCGCGTTTCTTTCAGATTGGCTCCAGGCGCTTTAGCTCTTTGTTTTTGCGCATGTTTCCCGAAACCGGTTGCCACTTTCTGGAGGCATGCTCCATCTTGGACCACGCAGCAGCCTCGCTCCTTTTTGAACTGCACCACGGGGGCCGAGTTGTGCGGATAGCGTCCCTGCGCGTGGTGGTACGATGTTTTCCCACGCTGTAGGCCACGTTTTCGCCCGCACAGGGCATCGCCGCGATATTGCGTAGGGGCGGTCGTCTCTCCTGACCCCACTGCGTCCAGAGGACTTACCCACAGTAACGGCCACGCATGGGCCGGAGTAACCGCCCGCCACAAGGGCGTTCCCTGCGCGCACGCCTGCCGGCCGGGTCCGGTTACCCTTACAGACAGCATATTGCCATAGTCATTATAACGTCATAACACTATCCCTTGCAGGGGTTTGGAGAAGCCGCTGGCAAGAGGATGGGAGAACGACAATGAAAGCATGCAAGGGATGGCACCTGGCCACAATTGGCGCGCTCATGATGGCGACCGGCGTGGGGACGCAGGCAGCCGAGATTTCGTTTCTGACGCATTGGGGCCCGGATACGGTGGCGCTGCTCGATGCTGCTATCGACAAATATGAAGCCGCCAATGCCGGCGACAGCATTACCGTCCGCGCCGTACCTTTTGGTGATCTGCTGACCGCCCTCCACTCAGATTGGAGGTGCGGAGTAACGCGACCATCGCCATCTACGACACTGATTTGGACCTGGTGCGTGACAGCCTCGTCAGCGCTGCGCCGGAAGCCATTGCCAGCGACACGACGGCCAATTGGCCCGGGGGCGTCGTCAGCGCTGCCTCGGTTGGCGGTTCGCTCTACGGCATTCCCAACGAAATTGACGTCTATGCGCTCAATTACAACAAGCGCCTCTTTGCCGAGGCCGGCATTGCCGAGCCGCCCAAGACCTGGGACGAATTCCTTGCCGCCGCCGAAAAACTGACCGATAGCTCTAAGGGCCAGCAGGGGTTCGGGCTGATCAATTCCTGGGCTGCAGGTGTGCTCCATCCCTTTGCCTCGCTGCTCGTATCCAATGGCGGTGATCTGATCGTCGATGGCAAGCCGGTGCTCGACAGCCAGGCGGCCAAGGAAACCTTCGAGCTTTATGAAAAGCTGATCACCTCAGGCTATTCCGATCCGGCCATGGCCACCGCCGACGCGAATACAACCGGTCCCTTCCTCGACAATTTCGTTTCGGGCAAGACCGGCATGATCATCATGGCCAATTGGTGGGAATCGGCCCTCAAGGGCGGTATGGGCGACGCCTTCGCCGATATCGCCACCGCGCCGATTCCGGTCGGCCCATCGGGCGACACGGCCCGCTCGATTTCCTATTCCTGGATGACCGTGGTCAACGCCCAGGCCGCGCCCGAAGAACGGGAAGCGGCCTGGAAATTCCTCTCCTGGCTTAATGGGCCGGATTCGGGCGAAAACGGCGCTTCGGCGATGGGCGATATCCTGATGTCCATGGGCATTCTGCCCTCGCGCACCTCGGATGTGGGTGCCTTTGGCCAGCGTCTCTCCAGCGATCCGTTCCTTCTCGGCTACACGCAGACATTGTCTGACGCAAAGCCCTTCCCGGTGGTGTTGGGCGGCCAGGAGTTTTCCGAATCCCTGCAGCAGACGCTGGAAGCGCTGCAGTTCGGCCAGGTGACCGCCGCCGAAGCTCAGGCCAATGCCCAGGCGGACGCCACGGAAATCCTCGAGCGTAACGCCAAATAGTCATCCATCCTTGCGGGCGGGGGCTCGTGCCCCGCCCGCATCTCTTATCCCCAAGCAGATTTTCCGGATGACAGGCAGCCAGACTCGCTCGACCATCGGCATGCTCGCGCCCGCTACGGGGCTCATCGCCATATTCGTTCTCGTGCCCATGGTGCTGACCATTGGCCTCTCGTTCACGCAATGGTCGACGCAAACCGGCTTTGAAACCGCCGCCTTCGTGGGTCTCGCCAATTTCTTCGATCTTTTGGGGTCGAGCTCCATTGGCCGCGATTTCCGCGCCGCCTTCGGCAATACGGCGATCTATACGCTGCTCTCGGTGGCCCTCATCCTGCCGCTCTCGGTGATGCTGGGCCTGCTCGTGCACCAGACCTTCGCCCCCGGCGGCATCCTGCTGCGCACCGTGCTGTTCTCGACCTATATGGTACCGATGATCGCCGTCGCGCTGGTGTGGTCCAAGCTCTATTCGCCCACCGAAGGGCCGATCAACCAGATGCTGGGCTGGATCGGCATTCCGCCACAGACCTGGCTGTCCTCGCCAAGAACCGCTCTGGTTTCCATCGTCATTCTCAATGTCTGGCAGCAAGTGGGCTATTTCACCGTGCTGGCGGTGGCCGGGCTCACCCAGATTCCGCGCTCCCTATATGAAGCGGCGCTGGTCGATGGCGCCTCGGCCTGGATGCAATTCTGGAAAATCACCCTGCCGCTGCTGCGCAACACGCTGCTGTTCTCGGCCGTCATCGCCGTCATCAATGCGGTGCAGGTGTTCGAGCCGGTGGCCCTGATCACCCAGGGCGGGCCAGTCAACTCGACCAATGTCATGACCTACCATATCCGCCGTGTCGGGATCGAACGCGCCCAAGGCGGATTGGGCTCGGCTATGGCCGTCACCCTCATGCTGTCGCTGATCGTGGTCATCGTCCTATTGTTCACCCTGCTCCGCGACCGGGGAGAACAAAAATGAGCGCCATGCGTCCCTATCGGCGCTATCCGGCGACCTGGCGCTGGACGCTGGTTAGCCTTCTCATCCTTGCAATTGCCGTGGCTGCCGCCTTTCCCCTCGTCTGGATGGTGCTCTCAAGCCTCAAGACGCCCTCAGAAAGCATGCAGGTGCCGCCGGTCTGGTGGCCCGGCTCGCCCAATCTCAATGCCTATGCCGAAGTTGCAGACGTGGTCAATCTGGGCCGTTCCTTCATCAATTCGGCCTTTATCGCTCTGGTGACCACCAGCGCTATCGTCGTCACCAGCCTGATGGCGGGCTATGCTTTTGCCAAATACCGCTTCAAGGGCCGCGACTGGCTGTTTGCGCTCCTGATTGCCACCATGTTCCTGCCGCCCATCGTGACGCTGATCCCGCTCTATCGGCTCACCGGCTATCTTGGGCTCAATGCCAGCCTGCTCGGCGTCGTGGTGCCCAATCTGGCCAATGCCTTCGGCATTTTTCTCATGCGCCAATATATCAAGGGCGTGCCCGATGATCTCATCGACGCCGCTCGTGTGGATGGCGCCTCCGAGTTTATGATCCTCTTCAAGATCGTCGCGCCCTCGGTGCTGCCGGCCATTGCCGCGCTAACCCTTTTTGCCTTCGTCTATCACTGGAACAGCTATCTGTGGCCGCTGACCGTGTTGCAGGGCAATACGGATCAATATCCCATCGTCATCTCGCTCAGCCGGCTCCTGAGCTATAATCGCGGCGCCATGAATACCGGCCTGGTCATGGCCGGGGCGACCCTGGCGGTGCTGCCGCCGGTCATCCTCTTCGTCTTCCTCCAGCGCTTCTTCGTCGATTCCATCGTCGCCACGGGGGTCAAGGGATGAGTGCGGTTCTTGCCATCGACCTGGGCGGTACCCGTTGCCGCGTCGGCCTGGCCGATAGCGCCGATCCGGCCGGCGTGACGCTTCTCGAAGATGTTCCCGCCCCCCAATCGCGCGCCGAATTTCTGGATCTGGTCCGGCCCCTGCTGGCACAGCATGGCGCGAGCGCTCTTGGAGTCGGCATACCGGGGCTCGCCCAGGGCACGGTGTGCCGCTGGGTGCCGAACCTGCCCTATCTCGATGGGCTCGATCTCGCCGAGGCTTTTGCCGGGACGCTCATCGGTCTTGGCAATGATGCGCAATTGTGTCTTCTCGCGGAAGTGCGCGCCGGCGCCGCCACGGGACTTTCCGACGCTCTTCTCCTTGCCATCGGCACCGGCATCGGCTCGGCCGTGCTGGCCTCGGGCACGATCATTTCCGGCCATGCGGGCGGCGCCTGTTCGTTTGGCTGGGCCACGGCCGATCTTGCCGATAGCGGGGAGGATGTCAGCGGCTGGCTGGAGCGCCAAGCGGCGGGCAGGGCGCTTGACCAGTTGGCACAGACACTCGGCCTTGCCAAAGGCCACGACCTCATTGCCGCCGCCCGCTGCGGCGATCCGGCGGCGTTGGCGCTGCTAACTCGCCCGATGGCCGCACTGGGCGCCGCCATCGGCTCCGCCGTGGCTTTGCTCGATCCGGCGGCCATCATCATTGCCGGCGGCGTTGCCGATGCTTTTGATGTCATGGAAAGCCTCTTGCGCAGCCAAGTGGATCGGCGCCTGCCGCCGCATTTGCGCGGCGTCGCCCTGTTGCCGGCTCGGCACGGGGCCAAAGCGGGACTGGTCGGGGCTGCCTATGCCGGAGCGCTCGGCCCGAACTGGAGGAGGACAGAATGAGCGACGAACCTGCGGGGCTGGTGCGTCCCGATCGGCGTCGGCCCGAACCGCTGTGGCACCAGGCGGAAATGGCACTTCGCGACCTCATCGACCAGGGCGCGTGGGCGCCCGGGCTGCAAATCCCCAATGAGGACCGCTTGTGCGAAATGCTCGGCATTTCCCGCATCACCCTGCGCCATGCCCTGCGCAATCTCGAAGAAGCCGGCATGCTGCGCCGCGAACATGGTCGTGGCACCTTCGTGCGCTCTGCTACCATGGTTGCCGGCGTGCGGGGGCTCACAAGTTTTACCGATGAAATGCAGACGCTGGCCGTCGCGCCGGGCACGCGTCTCCTGCTCGCCCAGGTCATTCCAGCCAGCGCACAGATTGCCGAAGCCCTTGAAATTGCCGAGGGCGACAGCGTTGTGCAGCTCCGCCGCCTCCGTCTCGGCAATGGCCAGCCCATCGGCATCCAGACAACCCATTTGCCTTCCGCCCGGGTACCGGGCCTCTTCGAAGCCGCTTCGAACGTGACCTCGCTCTATCGCTGGCTCAAGGACAATGCCGGCATTGTCCCGGTCAAGGCCAAGGAGGTCTATCGCGTCGGCGCTGTCGCGGCTGGCGATGCTGCCGATCTCGAACTGCCAGCCGGCACGCCGGCCTTCGAGGTCGAGCGCATCACCTTCGATCAGCGCAGCCCCTTTGAATTCGCGGTCTCCACCATGCGGGCAGATCGCTACGAAATCCGCTCAACCCTTTACGTCTAGCTTGAAAGGCCAAATCCCATGTCCACTCTCTTTATTTCCAAGCTCGCGGCCATCGCCGAAAAAACCGCCGGCGAAAACGAAGCCGCTTTCGAGGCCGCGTCCAAGGCCATGAGCGACACCCTGGCCAATGGCGGCCTCGTGCATCTTTATGGTTCGGGGCACTCGGTGCTGCCGGTGCAGGAAACCTATCCGCGCTATGGCTCCTATCTGGGTTTCAATCCACTGACCGACCCGCGCGTCATGTGGCACAATATTCTCGGTGCCGGTGGTGTGCGCGAACTGCTCTGGCTCGAACGCACCGAAAAATACGCTGAAAAATTCCTCGATCATCAGCCGCTCAATGCCGGTGACACCATCGTCATCTTCGGCCATTCGGGCAGCAATGCCTCGGGTATCGACACCGCCCTTTACGCCAAGGAGCGCGGCCTGACGGTGATCGCCATCACGGCGAAGTCCAATGCCAGCAAGCCGGCGACGCACAGCTCGGGAAAGCGCCTGCCGCATGCGGCCGACATCGTCATCGATACCGGCGCGCCGGTGGAAGACGCCATTGTCGATATCAAGGGCTGGAGCCGTCCCGTGTCGGGCTCTTCGACTGTGCTCGCCATGATCATGATGCATGAGCTGGTGTCGCGCACGGCGCAGAAGCTGGCCGACAAGGGCATCGAACTGCCGGTTTTCGCCTCGCCGACCATTCCGGGCGTGACCCTGCACGACACCGACATCATCTATGGCCAATACCGCGAAAAGATGATCGACGCGCAGTCCAAGCATCTGGCTCAATTCAAGAAAACCATGGCCAACGAAAAATAGCGGCCTCTGCGGTTCTCTGAACCTCACCACTCTCGAGGCGAGCGTCTTGTCGCTGACAGGCACTCGCCTCGCGGATCTGTGCGACGCCCATGGGGTTTCCCGCGGGTGTCATCAGCGCAAATCCTTGACCTCATTATTGGTCGCAGCCGGGGCTGTATCACCCGCCAGGCAGGGCTTGCCGGCCATCATGAACGCCTTCGACCAGGTGTAAGAGAGACTTTGCGCGATGCCCTCCTCGCGGCACAACGCGGCAATGCTGTCTGGTCGCGCGGCGGATATCTTTGACTACCTGTTCAGCGGGCTTCTGTGGCTTTGTGGTTTTCGTCATCATTCTGGGTCTTTCGTCTCTCAGGCGAGACCAGAACTCTCCTTAAAGCTCAAACCCAATTCTGGGACATACGTCTTGATGGCGGACAAACGAAAAATATTTCGCAACTAAAGACCCTTAGATCTTCGCTCCATTTAACGTGAGTGCCCGGTGTTCTTGTCCCCAGCCAGCCAGGGTGAAGATCACGGGTTCCAGTTGTTTTCCAGAATCTGTCAGTTTGTATTTTTTTCCGCCGCCTGCATCGCCGGTACAAACATGCTCGACTACGGCATTGATCTCCAGTTCGCGAAGTTCGCGTGAGAGCATTCTGGCTGTTATCGCGGGCAGAAGACGTTCAATCTCCGCGAAGCCTTTGGGGCCCGTGAGCATGGTGCAGACAATGGCCAGCTTCCATTTGCCACTAACGACGTTCAGCGCGTCTTTGATCGCCATGACGAAAGCACGTTTGCACAAGTCACGATCAACATCGTTCACATCCACGATTTCAGCGTCAGCGGTCATAGGTAACACCCGGAATTCTAGAAAGTTCACTATACACTTTGACAGTTTCCTGTCAGCCCGCGGCTCCTATCTGTGATGGGTGATAAGGAGACTGTGATGATCCTCATTTCCGGCGCAACCGGAAACCTCGGTCGCGAGGTTGTTGCCCAACTTAAGACCCAAATTCCCGCTGGTGACTTCGTCGTTCTGGCCAGAGACGCCGACAAGGCGGGCCATTTCATTGACCAGGGTATCGCCGTGCGGATCGCCGATTTCGACGATCCGGATTCCCTGTCCGCTGCCTTCAAGGGCATCGACACATTCCTGTTCGTTTCCACCACCTCGCATGATCGCGCCCGCCAGCAGATGCGTGCCGTCGATATCGCGGCGGCAAACGGCATCAAGCGCATTGTCTACACAGGCCTTGCCATCAAAGACATCGACACCTCGGCGGTACGCGACCTGATGCTCAGTCATTTCCAGACCGAGGATCATATTCGGGCCAGCGGCATGGCTTATACCTTCATGCGCAACACAATGTATGCCGAGGCGATCCCCCAGATCGCCGGGCCCAAGGCCCCCAGCGACGGCATATTCCTGCCCGGTGGCGATGGGCGCGTGCCCTATGCGCTGAGGAGCGAGATGGCAGAGGCCGCCGCCAATGTCCTGCTCCAGAGCGGGCATATCGGCAAGACTTACGACATTACCGGACTGGGGTCCTGGACCTATGGCGATGTCGCTGAGAGCCTCTCCAAACAGGCCGGCCGGCCGCTGCGGTACCAGGATATTTCCCCGGCGGCGCTGCAGCAGGCTCTTAAGGCAGCGGAGCTACCGGAATTCATGATCTGGCTGACCCTGGGCACGCTGAGAGACATCAAGGCGCAACAATATGATCTGCCTTCGGATGATCTCGCCAACCTGCTCGGTCGGGCTCCCGCCAAGCTGGACAGTATGATGCAGGTGGTCTTCCCCGCCTGACCGGAGCCTTCCGTCGCATTCCTCGCTGCGCCTCTGGCATTGCCCGGGGAATGCGATCCAGGCCGCAATTGAGCGAATAAAGCAAAACACGAACGAGTGGCGCCTCGTCGCGCAAATATTTCCATATAGCCTAATAATAAAAATTTCTTATTAAGATAATTTATTGGAACGCATGGCAATAAAACGGGTTGAGTGATTTCCTGAGTGTGAGTGTCTCGGGAATAATACAGAGAAGCTAAATGTTATACATTGAAATGCCGACACTTCAGGAAATCTCGAGCATGGCGCAGGTCCGTGACGATGCCTGTGTGTCGATTTACCTGCCGACCACCCCCGTTACGCACGAGACTGCCGGCACCAGGATTGCCTTTGGCAACTTCATCAGGGCTGTGGACAAACAGCTTGAGACGCGCGGGCTCTCCACCCGCCAGCGTGAGGCCGTCACCGACGAGCTTTTCGATCTGGCCGACGACGACGGATTCTGGGCTTATCAGGCGCATAGCCTGGCCGTGTTTGCGACACACCACCAAATACGCGCCTACCGCCTGCCGAACGATCTCAAGCCATTGCTGATGGTGACGGATCGCTTCCACCTCAAGCCCCTGTTCAGGTCGGTGACCTTTGCCAATGAGGGGTTGGTCCTGGCGCTTTCGGAAAATGCCGTCCGCCTCGTTGCCGTTAATTCCGACCTGCCTGCTGAAGAGATCAAGGTCTTGGGCATGCCCGAGGATGCCGCATCATCGGTGGGAAAATCCACGCTCAATGATCGCAGCCATAGCCGTCGCATTCACGGCAGCGAGGGCAAGAATGTGCGCCTGACCCAGTATCTGCGACAGGTCGATGCCGCTTTGCGCCCATTGCTGATCGATCGCCAGGCGCCCCTTATCCTGGCCGCCACTGGCCGGCTCGCCGATCTGTTCCGTCAGGTCTGCTCCTATTCCAACCTCTTGCCCGACGGGATCGTCGATAGCCCGGAAAAGCTGAGCGATGGCGAGCTTGCACAGGCCGCTCGGCCGATCCTGGATGCCGCTTATCAGCGTGAACTGGCTTCGCTTCGCGCTCTTTTCGACCGGCGTACGGGCGAACACCGCACCACTACCGATGTCTCGCTCGCCGCACGCGCGGCAACGCAAGGCGCCATCGATACTCTTCTCGTCAATATCGACATCGTCGTGCCCGGCACGGTTGATGACGAGACAGGCGCCATCACCTTCGCTGAACCCGATGAACCCTTTGCTTATGGGGTAATCGACGAGGTCGCCGTGCGCGCCCTGGCCAGCGGTGCCCGTATTCTCGGCGTTCGCCGCGAGGACCTGCCCGACAATGGCGAGCTCGCCGCCATCCTTCGTTACAAAGTCTGACCGATCAGCCAAGCGCCTCCGATGGTCATGCAGGGCAAACAGGGCCAACAGGGCGCGCCATCCGAATAATACAGCAGTTTAGGGCGAAGTATTTGCAAGAGGAGATCTGGACATGCATTTTTCACGAGCTCGGGGGCATCGCTATGCGGGGTCATCGGCACGGCCAATCACGCATCGCGGCCACCATGGCGACTTTGAAAAGCTCGGCCATCAGGCCTGGCATGCGATCGAGGCGGAATCCAAGCTGCCCAACGCAGCGCTGAAGCGCGAACTGGAGTGGGCCCTCGAAATGGGCCTGCCGGGCGCTGAAAGCCTCAAGGATCGCTCGATCCCGACATTTGCGCGGGGCGAAAACCCGCACTTTGCCGGTATCAACACCTTCCTCAAAGCGCCCTATGTCGAAAAAGTCCGCGATGTCGGTCGTTATGACGCCGCCGTGGTTGGCGTCCCCTTCGATGGTGGCGCTACCTATCGGCCTGGCGCCCGCTTTGGACCGCAAGGCATTCGCCGCATTTCGGGGCTCTATTCGCCTTACAATTTCGAACTGGGCGTCGACTTGCGCGAGCAGATGACCATGTGCGACGCGGGGGACATCTTCACCATCCCCGGCAATGTCGAAAAGTGCTTCGACCAGATCAGCCGCGGCATCGGTCACGTCTTTTCATCCGGCGCCATGCCGGTGATCCTGGGCGGCGATCACTCCATCGGCTACCCAACCATTCGCGGCATCGCCGAATGCACGTCCAAGAAGATCGGCATCATCCATTTCGATCGTCATATCGACATGCAGGAATCCGATATGGATGAGAAGATGCACAATACGCCCTATTTCTGGGCGACCAATTTGCCCAATGTTTCGGCGAAAAACCTTGTTCAGTTGGGCATTGGCGGCTGGCAGGTGCCGCGCGTTGCCGTCGAGGAAGTCCGCAAGCGCAACAGCAACGTCCTGACGATCGAGGATATCGAGCGGATCGGGCTGTCAAAGACCGCCGAAATGGCGCTCGAGAAGGCTTGGGACGGCACGGACGCGGTCTATCTCTCGTTCGACATCGACTGTGTCGATTGCGGTTTCGTGCCCGGGACGGGCTGGCCTGAGCCGGGCGGGTTCCTGCCGCGCGAAGTGCTCAAGCTCGTTGGCCTGGTGGCGGCCGAAGGTCTTTGCGGCATGGAGGTTGTTGAAGTGGCGCCAAGCTACGATACCTCCGATATTACCTCCCTGTTTGCTACGCGCGTCGTCGTCGAAGCACTCGGAGCCATGGTCGCCAATGGCAAGATGGGCGCTCACAAGGCCATTATCGACAAGCCGGTAATACTGTGAGGATGACGATGCACGATCACAAAAGCCATTCGCACCCGCACGACCATCATCACCATGATCATGACCATGCGCTTGCTTTCACAAAGGGGCACAACCGGCAGGACGCGCCCAGCCAGTGGCAAATGCCACATCTGCCCGGAAGCCATGTCCCGCCGGTCTCCGACCGCGAACGCGACCTGGACCTCGTGGAAACCAGCTTTCTCGAAGGCTTCAAGGCCACAAAGGATGTCACGAGCTTCCTGCGCCTGGCGCGCATTCCCTTCGTTGGCATAGCCCCTGACGGGCAGCGGCTGCATTTGCTGCGGGTCGAAACCACCGCAAATGCCGATGTTGGCTCCGTCACGCCCATGCTGGGGGGCGGCGCCGTCCTCTACGACCCCTTGCCTGCACATCTGGTTTCGCATCGCAAAGCCTTGGCTTTCGTCTATCACGACGGCCGTTCGCAAATCCATCTGACCTTTGCCGAAGCCCGACGCCTGGAGGACGACAGCGGTGCATCCAGGATCGACTTTCCCTCAGCAGAAACCCCCGACAGGTGAACTCATGCGCAAATTTCTGACTCTGACCGCCGCCGGGCTGGTTCTGCTGCCAACTGCGGTTTTTGCCCATACCGGGCACCCCGAAACATCCGGCTTCGCCAGTGGGATTCTGCACCCCATTACCGGCATGGACCACCTCCTGGCCATGGTCGCGGTGGGGCTCATTGCCGCCATCTGCGGTGGTCGCATGCTGTGGCTGATGCCCGCCGCCTTTCTCGGTGCCATGCTGGCCGGTGCTGCACTCGGTTTGGCGGGTCTGACCTTGCCCGGCGTGGAGACTGCCATCGTTGCCTCGGTCATTGCCCTGGGCGTTCTCGTCCTGGTCCCGGCCCGGTTCGTCCCCCGGTATGGCGTGGTGGCGCTTACCGCGATCTTCGGGCTTTTCCACGGTTTTGCCCATGGGCTGGAGGTGCCACAGGGCGGGTCTGTCGCCGGTTATCTTTTCGGATTTGTCCTCACCACAGCCGGCCTGCATCTGGCCGGCCTCCTGATTGGCCGGCGTGTTCCGGTCCTGGCCGCCCGTCTCGTCGGAGCCTCTATCGCCGTAGTCGGCGTCTCGCTCGCTGTCGCCCTCTGACCGCAAATAGGCCGCCTCACCGACCGGAGAGGCGGCCTTCTTCTTGGCCACAAAGAGCAAATCCGGAAAGTCGCGACGCGTTTTACGGCACGAAGCTGAAGAAAATATAGATCGCAAACAGCACCAGATGGGCCAGGCCTGGCTGCAATGTTGTATTGCCGGTCCTGAGGCTGAGAGCGGTCAGAAAAAGCGTCATGGTCAGCAGAACCATGGATGCAGGTTCAAGCCCCAGCTCGAGCGGCCAACCCAGGAAAATGCCCAGAGCCGCCACAACGGGCACGGTGAGGCCGATGCTTGCGATTACCGAACTCATGGCGAGGTTCAGGCTGGACTGCATCCTGTTCTCCCTCGCTGCACGCAGGGAGGCGCCAAACTCGGGCATGAGCACCAGGGCAGCGATCACGATCCCCAGCGTTGCCGCTGGCGCTCCCACTTGCCCGAGGAAACTTTCAAGCGTCGGCGATACTGCCTTGGCCGCCAGAACGACAGCAGTCAGCGACAGCACCAGGAGCGCCAAGCTGATCAGTGTCGTCGAGCTGTCCGGGTGATCCCTGCCATGCCCGTCATCGGCATCATCTGACTGGAAATACTCGCGGTGCAGCACCGTCTGAAACAGGATGAAGCCCACGAATATCGCCAGGGTGGCGAGGGCCACGAACATCAATTGCAGCGGCGAATAGATCGGTCCAGGGGCCGCGGCAGAGAAATTTGGAAACACCAAAATCAATCCGACAATGACGGTAACCACGCCGATGGCGTCGGTCATCCCTTCGACATTGAACAATTGCGTCTTGTGCTTGATGCCGCCAACAAACAGGCTAACGCCGATCATGCCGTTGAGCACGATCATCACCGCGGCGAAGATGGTGTCACGCGGCAAAGCCATCGCCTCCGGCCCGCCCGACAAGATCATCGAGACGATCAGTGACACTTCGATAATGGCGACAGACAGAGCGAGAATAAGCGTTCCGAACGGCTCGCCCACCTTGAGTGCGATTACCTCTGCATGGTGGACGGCAACGATGACGCTTGCGATCAGGCACAATCCTAACAGCGTCACGAAAGGCAATGTTGAAGGCAAGAACCAGGATATAATCAGAACGCCCCACACCACGAGCGGAACGACTATTGTCCATAAAGGATTGAAACTGTTTGCGGTCATACTCTGTCCCCGTTTGCCTCAGCTCCGAAGACAAGCAGCACAAAACTGCCTTGGGAAAAACAGGCAAGGGGAATGAGCTATACTAGAGTATAGCAAGTGAGCCAATGATGAGCTTGCTGACTTTGCGATCACAGCCGCCCTGAGCCCAAGTCATGAGCCGGCAGACGTGCCGGCGAATGCAGACATCTGCCGACGGGCGCACGCGCCGCATCGGCAGATGTTGTCCAAAACTCCTTCCACGGGCGCGTGGCTGGCCAGGCTGATCACACCATGCCGGGTGCGGTGGGACGCCCCATCCGACATGGATCAACCCGCCATTATTCGGGTTTTTGGAAGTTCTCCCAGCGATAGACGCATTTTTCGGCAAAGCCGAACATGCGATCGATGGTGAGCTTTTCGCCACTATCGAGGATCACCTTGCCGGTGAAGTGGCCGAAGACCTGGTGCTGCGGGCCGATTGATGTGCCCATGCTATGGCGATCGAGAACCGGTTCCATCTCCATTTCGAAGCGGCCGTCCGAAGAGGTGAAGGTCCAGGTCTTCATCCAGGCCGTTTCGTTGTCCTGAATGTGGAACACGACGTCATCGAGCTTGTGGATGCGGCCGTCATAGAACAACGCGTTTTCAGTTGCGGCGGCGACATCGCCATATTCATAGCCGATATTGAAGCCGAAGGGCTTGCCGTTGACCATGCCGGAGCCTGCGCCCCAATACGGGTTGGTGTAGGCAGGCCAGACGCCACGTCCCCAGTCCTGCACGGCAAAGGCGACGTCGGGGTTATAGCGATATTCAAGCTCGCCCAGCGAGACGGTGCCACTGACGCGGATGCAGGGCATCTTGTGGCAGTAGAAGAACTGACCGGGCTCATCGGGGAAGGGGAAGGCGTGGAACAATGTGTCCCCTTCCGGCATATCGAGCACGAGATCCATCTTGAGCGTTTCATCGCCCCGGAACTTGCGGAACTCGGCGCGGATGGTCACCCTGTCCTTGCCGCCCGAATATTCGTAGCTGGCATGGTCATTGCGGAAGCTGAACGAGCCATAGGAATCGGCCGGCGGCTGATAAATGCTGTCTTCAGGATTGCACAGCGCGCCGTTATTGACCTGGGTGCCGTTGCGGTAGTCCATGAAGCTCATCGAGAAGCGATGGACGAACCCAAGATTGGCGACCGAGAAACCCAAGCCATAGGTGTCGTCACCGGCAAAGAAATAGTGCCACTCCTTGTGCTTGCTCGGCGGGTGGCTGATGAACGGCTTGTTGTAGGCGATCAGCGGCTGTCGTGCCCAGCCGGGCGCGACCAGGCTTCCGTCGGCATTCAGCAGGTTCTGGGGTTTGGTGATTTCGTATTGCATTGCAGTCGATCCGCCCTCGCGGCCTCTTACCAGTCGTTGATGAGCTTTTCGGCAAAGCCGAAGGCCCGGTCGATCTTGAGTTTGCGGCCATCATCAAGGATGACGGTTCCGGAGAAATAGCCGAAGGTCTGGTGCTGCACGGCGCTGTATTTGATGTCCTTGGGGGCAACCGAGGAGCGATCAAGCACCGGCTCCATGGTCATTTCGAAACGGCCATCCGACGAGGTGAAGGTCCAGGGCTTCATCCAGGCGGTTTCATTGTCCTGGATATGGAAGACCACATGCTCGAGCTTGTGGGCGACGCCGTCATAGAAGATGACGTTTTCGGTGGCCGGTTCGACGTCGCTATAGCGATAGCCGATATTGAAGCCGAAATCCTTGCCGTCGACGACGGCATTGGCTGCGCCCCAATAGGGCGTCGTGTGCCGCGGCCAGACCCCGCGCCCCCAGTCCTTGACCGCGTAAGCGCTGGCCGGGTCATAGGTATGGGTCAGATCGCCGAGGCGGACAGTGCCGCTCACGCGGATGCAGGTCTGCTTGTGGCAGTGGAAAAACAGGCCCGGTTCCTCGGCGAAGTGGAAAGCGTGCTCGATCGAGTCGCCGGGCGGGGTTTCGAGGCTGACATCGACGATGAGATCATTGCCGTCGGAGAAATTTTTGAATCGCACCGTGATGTCGAGCCCGTTGGGACGATAGCGGTGGTGGCCCTCGGCCTGATCATTGCGGAAATGCACGTCGCCATAAGGCGAGGCCGTCATCTCGACTGCGCCTTCGGCGGAAGCCGAGAAGGCCATGTTATTGACCTGCCAGTCGTTCTTGAAATCGAGGAAGGCACAGGAGAGACGATGGAAAGCGCCCACATCCGCCATGGAGAGGCCGATGCCATACTGTTCGTCGCCGAAGAAGAAGTAGTTCCACTCCTTGATCCGATCGGCAGGGTGGGCGACGGCCTCGCGGTTATAGTGCTGGAGCGGCCGGCGGGCCCAGCCGGGCTCGATCAGATTGCCGTTCTGGTCCAGCAGGTCGTGCTCAGACGTGACCTCATGTTGCATCGGTTTCTCCCTAGTCATCGGATTTTATTGGGATTGTTGGGGCAGGGTTGACGGTGCGAAAAGTGACTTCGCGCAATTAGTTTCATTATTAACTGGTCAGCCGGTAAAGTGTCAATGGTCGCGACAGCAGCTTCATGGCCTTTGCGGATGCCGGCGTACAACCGCATTGGCGCGGCATACTGGCCTGAGCAGTGCCGCCCTCAAAATCGCTCGCGCGCAAGTGGCAGAGGTCCGTCAAAACGGCCGCAAGACGTGCGCTTTGCAGGCGCAAGTGAAAGCCTGGAACGTGGCAAAGAACTTTCTCAATTGCACGATTTGCTGCCGATTGACACCTTACCGGCCAGACAGTAAGTAATGCAGGCGCTTGGCGCGAGCGGTCAGATGAGTGCCGCGGAACCAGCATGCCTGAGGAGGAACCAGCATGACACGTAAGATACAGAAGATTGGGCGGCGAACTGTGGTCGTCAGCGGTCTGGCCGTGATGGCTGCCGCCGCGCTCGGCGCCGGTGCATCGGCTCAAGATGCTGGACTGGGTACGGCCGAACACCCCGTTGAAATCCGCGTCTCGGCCAATGAATCGTTCGCCAATCAGATGCAGACCCTTGTGGTCCCTGAATTCAACAAGGTCTACCCAAACATCAAGGTGACGGTCGATAGCGTCCCCTTCGTCGAATATCTGGCAAAAGCCATGCTCGACATCACCAGCCCCTCGCCGCTTTATGACGTTGCTATCGTCGATGAGAAGTGGGTTCCCCAACTCGCCTCCACCGGTGGTCTTGCCGATCTCAAGTCTGGAGACATCGCCGCCTGGACTGACGTCGGCTATGATTGGGATGATTTCTATCAGGCAGCGCTTTCGTCCGGCGAATGGAGCGGCGTCCAATATGGCGTGCCGCTGCGCTCGAACCTGTTGTTGATGTTCTACAACAAGACGCTTTTCGAGAAGGCCGGCCTGCCTGCTCCTACCCCCGAGCTGACCTGGACGGAATATCTCGAACAATTGCCCAAGCTGGTGCAGGACACCAATGGCGACGGCCAGGTCGACGCCTGGGGCATCGACACCTACTTCATTCGCGAGCCCAATACGCCCGCGATCTGGCAGGCAATCCTGAGCGGCAATGGCGGTCGGTTCTTCGACGAAAACGCGCAGCCCGCCTTCAACAATGAAGCTGGCATTTCTGCTCTCGAAACGCACAAGAAGCTGCTCGACTACGCGCCGCCCGGTGCGCTGAGCCACGGTTTCACCGAATCCCTCCAGGCCTTCCGCCAGGGCCAGGTGGCCACGCTCTTCAACTGGGTCAGCGTCTATAAGGGCACCGCCATCGATGCGGCCACGACCACGCTCAAGCCCGAGGAAGTCGGCGTTCAGGCCCTGCCGGTGGGTTCGGTCAGCGGTGGCACCTATCGCGGCGTCTGGAACGGCACCGTGCCGGCCAACAGCCAGAACAAGCAGGCCGCCTGGGCTTTCCTGCAGTGGCTGAGCTCGAAGGAAGGCGAACAGTTCTACGCCAACGAACTGGGCATTGCGCCCGCCCGCCAGTCAACGCTCAATAGCACCCCGAAATATGATTGGCTCGTGCCGGTCTTCACGGCCATGCGTCAGGGTTTCGAGGTTGCCGCCCAGGGTGAGATGTGGACTCTGCGTCACCCGCGTTCGGATGCTGCCCTGCAGGTCATCACCGATGAAACAGCGCGCGCTCTTGCAAACGAAATCCCGGTGGCCGAAGCCTTGCAGATCGCTGCCGACAGGATTCCAGAAGCGCTGCAGTAATCTCACAAGCAAGGAGATCGGATCGTCATGACGACTGAGACCACTACCTACAGGGAGCGCCGCGTGCGCTCCCTGGCTTTTGCCAGGATTGGCGATTTTGCGTCGCGCTGGACCTTCATGTTGCCCGCCGCGATTATCATGATCGCCATGCTTGCCTATCCGATCTCCTATATGACGCAGATCAGCTTCTCGCGCTTCGACCTCATGACCTTTAGCCCCGGCGAGTGGGTTGGCTGGGACAATTATGCAAAAGTGCTTGCCGACTACCGGTTCTGGTCATCGCTTCGCGTCACGGCTGTCTATCTCGTCTTTGCATTGCCGCTGCAGATCATCCTTGGTTTCGGCATTGCCTATCTCATCCACGCCGAATGGCGGGGCCGGGGGCTCATTCGCGGCCTCTTCATCATCCCCATGGTCGTGGCGCCCGTCGTCGCCGGCGGTATCTGGCGCATGATGCTCGATCCGCTTTGGGGCATCGCCAACTATTTCCTCGGCTTTTTCGGCATCGGCCCGTTCGACTGGTTCGGCGATCCGAACCTGGCCATGGCCTCGGTCGTCATCATCGACACCTGGCGCTGGACCCCCTTCATCGTCCTCATCGCTTCCGCCGCCCTGTTGTCGCTGCCCCGCGACGTGTTCGAAGCGGCGGAGATCGATGGCGCCAATTGGTGGCAGATGCTCTGCTACATTGCCTTGCCGCTCCTCGCTCCGATTATCGCCGCCACCTTTGTGGTGCGTTGGCTCGGTGCCGTGAAGATGTTTGATATCGTGCTCTCGGCGACGCTTGGCGGTCCCGGCGCCGCCACCAAAGTCATCAATCTCTTCATCTATGAAGAGGCCTTCCGCTCCCTGCGCTTTGCCGAATCTTCGGCCATGGCGGTCCTCGTTCTGGTCGGCACGACCATATTGACCGGTATTTTCCTATGGGGTAGCCGCCGCCTGGAGAACGAGCCATGACCACTGCCGTCAAATCATTCCGCTGGGGCCGGACCATCCGCATCTGGGTTGGGGCGCTGGCCTGTCTCACCTTCCTCTTTCCCATCATCTGGATGGTGCTGACCTCGTTCAAGCAGCAGACGGACATTTTCACCTCGCCGCCGACTTTCATTTTCGCGCCCACGCTCATCCATTATCTGGAAGGCATCCGGCCCGCCGAGGTGCCGCATCGCCTGCTCAATACCGTCATTGTGGCGGTGGGGTCGGGCCTGCTTTCGGTGGTCGCGGGCGCCATGGCAGGCTATGCTCTGGCCCGGATCAAGATCCGCGGCGCCGGCACTATCGGCGTGCTCATGCTGCTCTCGCGCGGCGTGCCGCCGGTTGCTCTGGCCGTGCCCATGTTCCTCGTGGCGCGAAAGCTTGGCCTGACGGACAAGCACATCACCCTCATCCTTGCCTACTGCACCTTCCTCATTCCCTATGTGATGTGGCTGATGCGCGGTTTCTTCCTTGCCTTGCCCAAGGAACTGGAAGAAGCGGCGATGATCGATGGGTGCAGCCGGCTTGGCGCCTTTTTCCGCATCATCGTGCCGATCTCTCTGCCGGCTCTGCTCTCGACGCTGATCGCCAGCATGATCCTTGCCTGGGAAGAATTGCTGTTCGCCCTTGTGCTCACCAACCGCAATGCCTCCACCATTCCGATCGCCATGGCCGGCATTGCGCAGGATACGGTGAACGGCGCCAATTGGGGCGCGCTGACGGCGGTCGGTACCATCACGGTCGTGCCGGTCGTGGTCTTTGCACTGCTTGTACAGAAGTGGCTCATTCAGGGCATGGCAGACGGCGCCACCAAGGGTTAGGTCGCCGCAAATAGGAGAATGGGCCGATGCTCAACCTGCGTCATTTCTATATTGGAGGGCGTTGGACGCCGGCTCATTCAGGGCGCGAGCAGGTGCTGATCGACCCCTCGACCGAAGAGCCTTATGGCACGCTGGCCCTGGCCGACGAAACAGGTGTCGATGACGCCGTTGCAGCGGCCCGGGCGGCTTTTCCTGCCTGGGCCAACACCGAGCCAGCGCAGCGCATGCGGCTGGTCGAGCGGATGCGCGAGATCTCGCTTGAGCGCAGCGAGGAAATGGCCCGGGCCATTTCGCAGGAAATGGGCGCACCAATCGATCTCGCGCGCCAGAGCCAGGCAATGGCGGGGCCGCGGCACATGAGCAATTATCTCGCTGCAATGGACGGTTTTAGTTTCCTGCAACCTTTGGGGCCGCATGCACCCCAAGACCGCATCGCGCTGGAACCGATTGGCGTTGCCGCATTGATTACCCCTTGGAACTGGCCGATCAGCCAGATCGCCCTCAAGGTCATTGCCGCGCTGCTGGCTGGCTGCACACTCGTGCTGAAGCCCTCGGAGATCGCGCCGCTCTCCGCCAATCTCTTCGCCGAAATTATGGATAGCGCCGGCCTTCCTCCCGGCGTTTTCAATCTCGTGCACGGCGACGGGGAGGGGGCGGGACAGCGCCTCGCCACTCATCCCGACATCGACATGGTGAGCTTTACCGGCTCGACCCGGGCGGGCATTGCCATCAGCCAGGCCGCGGCCCCGAGCCTCAAGCGTGTGTCGCTCGAGCTTGGCGGCAAAGGGGCAAACCTCGTCTTTGCTGACGCAGACGACATGGCAGTGGAGCGAGGCGTACGTCACTGCTTCATGAATAGCGGCCAGAGTTGCAATGCGCCGACCCGCATGCTTGTCGAGCGTTCCATCTATGACCGAGCGGTCGATGTCGCGCGCCGTGTCGCCCAATCGGTTGCGGTCGGCCCGGCAAGCGCGGAGGGGCCGCATATCGGCCCTGTCGCCTTCGCCCGCCAGTTCGATCGCGTACAGGAACTGATCCATGCCGGCATGGAGGAAGCTTCCCTCATCGCCGGGGGCCCGGGCCGCCCCCCCGGGGTATAACC
>JAHCJW010000039.1 GCA_026126125.1 Devosia sp. | reverse complement strand
TACGGCGGATGATTTGGAGGGATGGGAAACCGGCCCGCTCTCCGATTTCCTGGCCCAGCGTCAGCAACGGGGCAGCAGCGCGGTCTATCGCGTGCAGCCCAATCAGAATTCCTATGAGTCAGACGGCTTCTGGCTCGATGAATTGCCCAGCGACAACCGGCCCCAGCGCTTCCCGCCGGCCTATGACGATGGATATTACGCGCCGTTTTCGCGTTAACCCGAATGGCCGCCATGTCGCTGCAGCATGGACTATATCGTCTTTTGCCGATATAGTGAATATTGTGCTGCCGGTCATCATGGCCGGGCAGACGGAAAGGTTGGCCAATGCTGTGCTGCGTGCGCAAGGCTGAAGAGAATCGCGATGTCTGGGAACGGCTTTCGAGCTTTCTCGGCTCATTTTCGCGTCGAACCGGCATTGTGGGTCATATCGCCAATATTCTCGATCCCGACACCTGGTTGCCGGGCGGGCGCGACGCCGCCTTCACCCTGGCGCTGATCGCGCTCTCGGCCAAGATGGCCATGGCCGATGGCGCGGTAACGGCCTCGGAAGTGCGCGCCTTCAATGCCACCGTCGAGATTGCCGAGGGCCAGGCGCCGCAGGTCGAGCGTCTGTTCAACCTCGCCAAGCAGGATGTCGCCGGTTACGAAGCCTATGCCCGCAAGGTGGCGCGCTTCTTCGCCGATACGCCCGAAACGCTTGAACACGTTCTCGATGGCCTGTTTTTTATCGCCACCGCCGATGGGCTCGTGCATGAGGCGGAGCTGGATTATCTGCGCGTCGTCAGCACAATTTTCGGTTTTGACGATGTGCGGTTCGAGCAGATCGCGGCCCAGCACGTCATGCTGGAGGAGGGCGTCGATCCCTATATGGTCCTGGGCCTGACACAGGACGCGCCGCCCGAGGAGGTCCGCCGGGTCTATCGACTGCTTGTGGCCGAGCATCACCCCGACCGGCTGATCGCCCGGGGCGTGCCCGAGGACCTGATCGATGTGGCGACCGCCCGCATGGCGGCCATTAATCTGGCCTATCAGGCGATCACCAAACCCAAGCGGCAACCACTGCTCACTTGACGGCAGGCCCGGCCTCCATCACAACACGCGCGCCAGTTGACCGGGTGGCCGCTGGCAGTGGGGTAACCTGCTGCGAGAGGAAAGTCCGGGCTCCTTCGAAACACGGTGCCGGCTAACGGCCGGCGGGGGCGACCCCAGGGAAAGTGCCACAGAAAGCAAACCGCCGGTTTTCGGATCGGTAAGGGTGAAAGGGTGCGGTAAGAGCGCACCGGGGGCCTGGCAACAGGAACCGCACGGTAAACCCCACCGGGAGCAAGACCAAATAGGGATGACGCGGAGTTCGCTCCAGCCTGTTTCGAGGCCAGATCATCCGGGTTGGTTGCACGAGCGTCCTGGCAACAGGCGCCACAGATGAATGGTCACCACGTCGCGGAAACGCGGCCCTACAGAACCCGGCTTATAGGTCAACTGGCGCTGACCTCTTTCCGTCCCATCTCAACCTAAGTTCATGAGACGGCAATGCTAGAGCATCGGACCGAAAAGTGTACTCACGGTTTTCGGATAATCCGATGCGTAAACAAGGAATTAGAGCGGCGATTTGCGTTCGACAGAACGCACGTCGCTCTAGGCCATGTCTGCCGAAAGTGGCCCCGGTTTCGGGATAAAGACATGCGGCAAAACAAAGGATTAAAGCGCAGGGAGCGAAGCTGAAAGAACGCGACGCGCTTTGATTGTGCTTCTCGCAATGCTGGCGCAATGTTGAGCTGGCTAATGTGTCCCCGTCGCTCGAAACGAAGGAGACATTCCATGAAAAAGATCATCGCAGCCGTTCTCGCCACTGTCCTCGTCACCGGCGCAGTCGCCCCGGCCTTTGCCGAATCCTATCTGCAGAACTGCGTGTTCAAGGACAAGTCGCTCTGCGTCGTCGAAGCCCTGGGCAGCTCCAGCGCCGAAAATTGATCCGCGCCAAGACCTCCCAAAAAGACCCTCGGAAGCCTTCCGAGGGTCTTTTTGTTTCCAGCAACAAACGGCCTTCCCGCTTCAACTACGCTTGCGATCCGCCCGACATGCCGCTATGGCCTTGCCTTCGCCTTTCCGCCTGATGTGGCGGGGACATGACGTCTGTTGGAGTTTTCAGCGCAATGCCCCTCGCAACCCCTTATTATCTGATCGACGAAAACCTGCTTGAGGCCAATCTGGCCAAGGTCGACCGGCTGCGGGCGCTCTCCGGCGCCAAATGCGTCATGGCTCTCAAGGCGTTTTCCACCTGGTCGACCTTTGCCCAGCTCGCGCCGCATATGGATGGCTCGACCTCCTCCTCGCTCAACGAGGTCAAGCTGGGCCGGGAAAAGTTCGGCGGTGAGACCCACGCCTATTCCGTCGCCTGGTCCGATGCCGAGATCGATGAAGCCATCGCCAATGCCGACAAGGTGATCTTCAACTCCGTCAGCCAGTTCGAGCGCTACGCGGCCAAGGCAGCGCATCTGCCCCTCGGCATTCGCGTCAATCCCGGCGTCAGCCATTCCCATTTCGATCTGGCCGATCCGGCCCGGCCGTTCAGCCGCCTCGGCGAGCGCGACCTCGCGCGCATCGAAAGCGTCATGGATCGTGCCTCGGGCTTCATGATCCACTGCAATTGCGAGAACGATTCCTTTGAGTCGTTCGCGACATTGCTCGATCGTTTCGAGGAGAAGCTGGGTGCCTTCTTCGAGCGGATCGACTGGATCAGTTTTGGCGGCGGTGTGCACTTCACCGGCGCGTCCTACCCGCTCGAAAAGCTGGCGGCGCGGCTAAAAGCCTTTTCCGAGCGCTACCGGCTCCAGGTTTATCTCGAGCCCGGCGATGCCGTCGTTACCGGCACGACGACGCTGGAGGTCAGCGTGCTCGACATTGTGGAAAACGACAAGCAGATCGCCATCGTCGACAGCGCCGTCGAGGCGCATATGCTCGATCTGCTGGTGTATCGGGAAAACGCGTCGGTGGCGCCCGATAGCGGCCCGCACCGCTATGTCATCGCCGGAAAGTCCTGCCTTGCCGGCGATGTTTTCGGCGAATTTTCCTTCGAGGCGCCGCTGCGGATCGGCGATCGCGTATCGTTCCTCAATGCGGGCGGATACACGATGGTGAAGAAGAATTGGTTTAACGGCGTGGCTATGCCATCTATAGCCATTCGTCGGAAAGATGGTTCAGTCGATCTCATTCGAGAATTCGGCTATACCGACTATGTCGCCAGTCTCTCCTGAACAGAGGCTGATATCGTCAACCACCAATAAGGTGTTTCGTGTCAATTGAAGAAAAACGTACTGATCATCGGTGCCGGAGGTGTCGCGCAGGTCGCAGCCGTTAAGGCTGCAATGCATAACGACGTGCTTGGGGATATCAACATTGCTTCGCGCACACTCGAAAAATGCCAGGCCATCATTGCCGGCGTTCTCGAGCGCAAGGCGCTGAAACGTCCGGGTCTGCTCGCGGCGCATCAGCTCGACGCGATGGATGTCGAGGCCACCAAGACCCTCATTCGCCGCACCAAGAGCCAAATCGTCATCAATGCCGGTTCGGCCTTTCTCAACATGTCCGTGCTGCGCGCCGCCATCGAAACCGGCGCCGCCTATATCGACACGGCGATCCACGAGGACCCTGCCAAGGTGTGCGAGACGCCGCCATGGTATGGGAACTACGAGTGGAAGCATCGCGAGGAATGCGAGCGCAAGGGCATCACCGCCATTCTCGGGGCTGGGTTCGATCCTGGCGTGGTCAATGCTTATGCGGCGCTGGCCGCGCAGCATTATTTCGACCGGATCGACAGCATCGACATCATTGATGTCAATGCCGGCAGCCATGGCCGCTACTTTGCGACCAATTTCGATCCCGAGATCAATTTCCGCGAATTCACCGGCACGGTGTGGAGCTGGCAGCAGAGCCAGTGGACGGCGAACACCATGTTCGAGGTCAGCCGCACCGACGATCTGCCTGTGGTGGGCTCACACAAGACCTATCTGACTGGCCATGACGAATTGCATTCGCTTTCGGCCAATCTCGATGTGCCCGACATCCGCTTTTGGATGGGCTTTGGTGATCACTATATCAACGTCTTCACGGTGCTGAACAATCTGGGGCTGTTGTCGAACAAGCCCGTCACCACCGCCGAAGGCCAGGAGGTCGTGCCGCTCAAGCTGGTCAAGGCCGTGCTGCCCGATCCGGCCTCATTGGCGCCCGGCTATGCCGGCAAGACCTTTATCGGCGATCTGGTCAAGGGCGTTCGCGACGGCGGCGAAACCGAAGTGTTGATCTACAATATCTGCGATCACGAAGAGACCTTTGCCGAAACCGGTAGCCAGGCCATTTCCTACACGGCCGGGGTGCCGGCCGTCGCCGCGGCCATTCTCATCGCCAAGGGCGAGTGGGACTGCCACCATATGGTCAATGTCGAAGAATTGCCGCCGGTGCCGTTCATCAGCCTTCTCAACCGGATGGGCCTGCCGACGCGCATCCGCGACGAGCAGGGCGACCGCGCCTTGACGGATGAGGAAATGCGGCATCTGCCGCAGGCTTCGACGCGTCTGGGCGGCGTCTCCTGAACCAGGATTGTTGCGGCCGGTCCGTCCGGCCGCAACCTTTCTCCGCCTATAGCGGAAACACCACATTGACCTGGGTGCCCGGAGTGTCGGCGCCATAGCTCACATTGGCGCCCAGGCTGTGCGCCATGGCCTTGACGATGCGGCTGCCCAGGCCCGTGCCCTGTGGCGTGCCGGTACCGGTCCAGCCAATGCCATCGTCCTCGACCAGCAATTCCACGATGCCGTTCTGCTGCGCCATGAAGACGCGCACTTCGCCCAGATCGCGCCCGGCATAGGCATATTTGAGCGCATTGGTGATCAGTTCCGTCAGGATGACGCCGAGCCAGGTGACCTTTTCGGTCGGCAGCTGGAAACTTTGCACCTGCACGCGCAGCGTCGGCGTCTGCCCATGCGATTGCATCGAGGTGACCAGTTCGTCGACCAGGCTGTTGATGTAGTCGGCGATTTCCACCGAATGGACGTCGTCGGAGGTATAGAGGTGCCGGTGGACGCCGGCTATGGCATGGATGCGCCCCTGCGTTTCGGACAGGGCCCGCTTGGCCTCGGTGTCGATCACCGCATTGGCCTGCAGGCCGACAAGGGCGGCGACCATGGCCAGGGAATTGGCGACCCGGTGGTTGACCTCGCCCAGCAGCATTTCGGCCCGCTCGCGGGCCTCGTGCACTTCGCGTTCCGCCTTGGCCTTGGCGCGGACCAGCCGCACATGGGCGATCGCGTGGTCGATGGCCGACAGCATCAGCTCCATGAACTCTTCGGACAAGGTCTTGGCCACGTAATCGGTGGCGCCTGACTTCAGCGCAGCCACCGCGACGGCGGTTTCGGCCGAGCCGGTGACATAGACAACGGCCGGCTTGTCCTCGAGCCCATCCATCTGCACCAGAACGTCGAGCCCGGTTCCGGTCGGCAGGTAGTGGTCGAGAGCCACGACGTCGATGCCGCCGTTCCGGATAACCTCCAGCCCGGCCTCGCCGGTGGGCGCGTGTTCGAAAATATAGCCGCGGCGTTCCAGCGCCCGTTGCAGCAGTCGCGCCAGGCCTGGATCGTCATCGATGTAGAGCACATGCGGCGTGCGGTTGGGCATGGTGGTTTATTCGGCCTCTGGAATCTGCATGACCGAGAAGAACAGGCCGAGCTGGCGGATGGCGTTGGCAAAGCCATCATAGTCCACCGGCTTGGTGATGTAGACATTGGCGCCCAGATCGTAGCAGCGCTGGATCTCGCGCTGGTCGTCGGTGGTGGTCAGCACGACCACCGGCGAGCGCTTGGTGTGCTCATTGCCTTTGACCTTTTCGAGAATGTCGATGCCGGTCATGTCCGGCAGGTTGAGATCGAGCAGCACCAGCAATTGGCGGCCCTTGTTGACCAGGCCGGTGCCATCGGGCCCGAGCAGGTGTGCCAGAGCGTCGGTGCCATTGGTGAAGGCCATGATCTCGTTGGCCACGCCGGCGCGGCGGATATTCTTCTCGATGAGGCGGGCATGACCCTCATCGTCTTCGATCATGATGATGGTGACGGGGCGTGCATCGTTCATTGGTCGGAATTTCCCAGATAGGTCCGCACGTCTCGCGGCAGGTTGATGGTGAAAGTGGTGCCTGCGCCCAGCTGCGAGGTCAAGGAGATGTCGCCACCCAGGCTGCGGGCCATGGTGCGCACATGCGCCAGCCCGATGCCTTCCCCCGGCTGGCTTTGGGCGCCCGAGCGGCGGAACAGCTCGAAAACCCTTTCGTGGTCGCCCGCGGCGATGCCACGGCCATTGTCGGCGACCTCGATGGTGATCCGGTTGCCGGGGACGTGCCGGGAGCGGATATCGAGGTGCAGCGGCCGCTCGGGATGTTGGTATTTGATGGCGTTGTCGAGGAGGTTACCCAATATCTGTTCGAGCGAAAGTTTATCGCCGACGAGTTTGCTGGCGCGGATGTCGGTCGACACCTTGCCTTGCTTTTCGGCAATTTGATGGTGGATCGCTGCGGCGGAAGCGGTGACGATCTCCTCGAGGTCGAGCTGTTCGGGCTTGAGCTGGCGCCGCCCTTCGCGGGAAATCTTGAGAATGGCGTTGATCAGCCCGTCCATCTTGCGGGTCGCGGCGCGAATAAAGCCGATGGCCTCCGGGAGATCCTCGGTGGCCGCCTGCTTGGCTTCCACGAAGGCCGGATTATCCTCGTATGGCTTGCCGTCCATATAGGTGCGCAAGGCGGCGACGCTGGTTTCGAGCTCGCTGGTGAAGCCCATCACATTAACGAGAGGCGCGCGCAAATCGTGGGTCACGATATAGGCGAAGCGCTGAATCTCCTCATTGGCCTTGCCCAGGTCGGAGGTCCGCTCGCGAACCCGATCCTCAAGGCTGGCATTGGCCGCCTCCACCTCGCGCCGCGCCGCGCCCAGTTCCTGGGTATAGCGCAGCACCGTCCAGATGGCGCCACACACCACGATCAGGATGATGATCCCGCCCCCCAGCGATACCCAGCGCAGGGCGTCGGTCGTGGCGGTCTGGTTACGAACGCCCTCCGACAGCTGGTCGTCGATGGCTTGCAGAAACTGCGCGAAGAATGCCCGCGCGCCGTCCATCGCCGCCTTGCCGCGATCGGTGCGCACCTGCGCCACCGCCTCCTCGACCCGCCCCTGGCGCGCCAATTCGATGGTTTCGGCCATTTCGGTCAGCTTGAAGTCAATATCCTGTTCGAGCTGGGCCAGTTGCGGCGCGGTGGTGGGGTAGGGGGCTAGAAGCGTCTTGAGCCGTTCGAGTTCGCCCCTGACCTGGGGCAGCGCCAGCTCGTAAGGCTCGAGATAGGCGTCATCGAGAGTGATGATATAGCCGCGCTGGCTGGTTTCGATGTCCTGCACCATGGCGCGCAGGTCGATCACCGAGCGGCGGATGATGCGCGCCTCGATCACCTCATCGAAATAGCCCTGCGAGCGCTCGACCAGCCAGACATTGGTGCCCACGATGCCAAGCAGCGCCAGCAGGCCCACAAGGAGCATGAGCGCCGTCGACCTGACGAATGACTTGCTGGTTATGGGCATCGCTTGTTCCGCATGGGTTCCGCTTTCATGGCCTGAATGCTGGCGATGGGCAATATGTCCGTTTCTATCTTAGTAGTTTTCCTTCTGCTTTGGGGGCGTGAGCCGAGCGGGTGGCCGAATGGGAAACAGAATCTTAAGCGTCATGATGCAATTGTTGGCTTTGATTGTGTTTCGACCTTGTGGTCGCAAGTGGAGTTCTGGCTGACATGGGCAAGCCTATACTGCCCGAAATGGAAACGTCAGGCAGCCCGCATGCGCCGGTCCTTCTGGATGAGGTCGTGGCGGCCCTGTCCCCTGTTCCCGGCCGTCGCATTGTCGATGGCACCTTCGGGGCGGGCGGCTATTCGCGCGCCTTGCTGTCCGCCGGAGCGGAAGTGATCGCGATTGACCGTGATCCTTCGGTTCTGCCGCATGCCGAGCGCCTCAAAGCCGAATTTCCGGAGCGCTTCACCTTTCTTGCGGGCACTTTTTCGAACCTCGACGTGCTCGCTGCTCCCTTCGCGCCCATCGATGGGGTCGTGCTCGATATCGGGGTGAGCTCGATGCAGCTCGACCAGGCCGAGCGCGGCTTTTCCTTCATGCGCGACGGGCCGCTCGATATGCGCATGAGCCTTGCGGGCGAGAGCGCCGCCGATCTGGTCAACGGGCTCGAACAGGACGATCTGGCCAATCTGCTGTTTGCCTTCGGCGAGGAACGCAAGTCCCGCCGCATCGCGCAGTTCATCGTCGCCGCGCGCAACGAGGCGCCGATCACCACGACGCTGGCCCTGGCCCGGATCATCGAAAAGGCCATCGGCCGCAAGCCCGGCGACGCGCATCCGGCGACCCGCTCCTTTCAGGCGCTGCGCATCGCGGTCAATGGCGAATTCGAGCAATTGGTCGAAGGCCTGTTCGCGGCCGAGCGGCTCCTGGCTCCGGGCGGGCAGCTGGCCGTGGTCAGTTTCCATTCGCTCGAGGATCGGATCGTCAAGCGCTTCTTCGATCCCGACAAGGGCGGGCCAGCGCAGTCGCGCCACCTGCCGCAGACCGAGACGGAACCGCGCCGCTGGGACGAGGTGGCCAAGGCGATAAAGCCGGGCGCCGCCGAACTGGCGCGCAATCCGCGTGCCCGCTCCTCGGTGCTGCGCCATGCGGTGCGCAGCCAGGTTCCGGCCCGTGCGGTCCGGCTCGAAGGTCTGGGCGTTCCCAGTTTCCGGGGGCGCGTATGATCCGCAAATTCAACGTCTTTCTTATTCTGGCCAGCATTTTGATGCTGATCGGCGTCTATATGCTGAAATTTTCCATCGAAGGCACGGCGGCGGAGCGCAGCGCCCTGCAAGCCCATATCGCCGAGCAGGAGGGCCAGCTTTCCCTGCTCAAGGCCGATTGGGCCGTGCTCAATCAGCCCGCCTATATCGAACCCATCGTGCGCCGGCACCAGGCCGAGCTGGCCATCGAGCAGGTGCAGCAAAAGCAGTTCGGCGCTTTCGCCGACCTGCCCATGCGTCCGGCCAAGCCGGACACGGCGGCCATGGATGCGCTGTTTGAGGCCATCGATAACGGCATCGATCCCATCGACGCTATTCTCGAACTGGAAGGGATTGAGTGATGGCCGTAGTCGGCGATGAATTCGCGCCCACCATTTCGCTCGACGGCGCCCGCAAGGCGCGCGGCAATCTCACCCAGGCCCGCATCCGCTGGATGATCCTGGCGCTGGTGATCGGCTTTTCGCTGGTCGGCGGTCGGCTCATCCAGCTTGGTTTCGTCGAGACCGACCAGCGCATCGAAGGGCAGACCCGCGACGCCATCACCGCGACGCGCCCGCCGATCCTGGATCGCAATGGGCTGGAAATGGCCGTCGATATCCGCGTGCCCTCGCTCTATTCCGAACCGCGCCTCATCGTCGATGTGGAGGAAGCGGTGCAGAAGCTGCGCACCGTCCTGCCCGAGATCGAGGAGACCTGGCTGCGCAACCGGCTCAGCGGCGAACAGGGCTTCGTCTGGGTGCGGCGCGAGCTGACCCCGGCCATTCAGGAACAGGTGATGCGCCTCGGCATTCCGGGCATCGACTTCATCACCGAATCCAAGCGCTTCTACCCCGCCATGAACGAGGCGTCGCATATTCTGGGCTCGACCAATGTCGACAATCAGGGCATTGCCGGCATCGAGCGTCACATGGACAGCGAATCCGTGGCGCTGCTGCAGGAGCTGGGCCTGGCGCGCGGCAATGCGCTGACCCCGGTCGAGCTGAGCGTCGACATGCGTGTGCAGCACGTGTTGCACGACCAGTTGCTAGACGCCATGACGCGCTATCAGGCCATTGCCGCCGCCGGGGTGATGATGGACATCTATACCGGCGAGATCATCGCGCTGGCGTCCTTGCCCGATTTCAACCCCAACGAGCCGGCGACTGCGCTGGTCAAGGATACGTTCAATCGCATCACCGCCGGCATTTTCGAGCCGGGCTCGATCTTCAAGACCGTCACCATTGCCGGGGCGCTCGATGCCGGCGCGGTCAGGATCAACGATGATTTCGACGCCCGCTATGGTATTCGTTTCGGCCGGTTCACCATCAGCGATTTCCATGGCAAGAACCGCATCCTGTCGCTGCCCGAGGTCTATAAATATTCCTCCAATATCGGCACGATCCGGGTGATGCAGGCGCTGGGCAAGGAAAATTTCCGCGCCTTTCTCACCCGGATGGGGCTCGATGCGCGCGTGCCGTTCGAATTGCCGGAAATGCGTCTGCCGTCGGTTCCCAAGGATTTTTCCGACGTCGGGGCGGCGACGGCCTCGTTCGGCCACGGCCTTTCGGTTTCGCCCCTGCATATGATCGCGGCCTATGTCGCCTTCGTTAATGGCGGCAATTATGTGCCGCCCACGCTCTACAAGCGCGACATCGCCGAGGCCGAGGCGCAGTACACGCGTGTGCTGCAGCCCAAGACCAGCGATCTGATGCGCTATCTCATGCGTATCAACGCCATCGAGCCGGGTGGTTCCGGTTCGCAGATGAACAAGCTCGCGCTCGGTTATCGTGTCGGCGGCAAGACGGGAACGGCTGAAAAAGTGGTTGATGGCCGCTATTCTTCCAGCAAGGTGACGAACTTCTTCGCCTCCGCCTTTCCGCTCGACAATCCGCGCTATGCCATGGTCATCCTGGTCGATGAGCCCAAGGCCGAAAATCCGCAATCGGGGACGACCGCCGGCTGGAACGCCGGCACTGTCACCGGCCGCGTCATTCAGCGCGTCGCACCCATGCTGGGGGTCGCGCCAGACTTTAGTGAATTGCTGGACAAGCAGCTTGTCCCCTCCGTTCTCAGATAGATCGATCCAGAAGGATTTATCGCCGTGCATCTCAGCGTAAGCCAATTGCTTGAAGGTTCCGGTGCCCGCCCCAAGAAGGGGTTGGGCACGGTTTTCGGGCTCAATTCCGACAGCCGCCGGATCGAGCCCGGGGACATCTTCTTCGCCCTGCCGGGCAAGAACGTGCATGGCAATGAATTCGTCGCCGATGCGGTGCGGCGCGGCGCCCTGGCGATGGTCACCGATATCGCCCCGCCCGGCGATCCGGGCATTCCGGTCATCGTCGTCAAGGACGTGCGGGCTTCCTATGCCCGGGCCGCCTCGCGGGTATTCGAGCCGCAGCCGGAAAATACCGTCGCCGTCACCGGTACCAATGGCAAGACCTCGGTGGCGTCCTTCGTGCGCCAGATCTGGGAGCATGCCGGTATTCCGGGGGCGAGCGTCGGCACGCTGGGCGTCGAAACCGCCACCCGGCGCATCGAGGGGGCGTTGACCACCCCCGATTCGCGCACGCTGCACCAGGCGATGCGCGCCCTCAAGGCGCAGGGCATCGACCACGTCGCGCTCGAAGCCTCCAGCCATGGGCTTGACCAGCATCGGCTCGACGGCATGCATTTCGAGGCGGTCGCCTTCACCAATCTCAGCCGCGACCATCTCGATTACCATGCCGACATGGACGAGTACCGCAACGCCAAATTGCGCCTGTTTACCGACCTGCTGGTCGATGGCGGCGCCGCCATCGTCAATGTCGACGACCCCGAATATGAGCCCTTCATGTTCGCGGCGCTCTCGACCAATGCCACGCTGCTCACCGTTGGGCGCGAGGGCGCCTATATCGAGATCATCTCGATCAAGCCCGAAGCCTATGGCCAGCGCGTGCAGATCCGCCATATCGGCGAACTGGTCGATTTCCACCTGCATATTCCGGGCGAATTCCAGGTGTCCAACGCCCTCGTCGCGGCGGCACTGGCCATGTCCTCGGGTGTCGACAAGGCCGATGCCTTTGCCGCCCTGCCGGCGCTGGTCGGGGCGCGCGGCCGGCTCGAACTGGTGGCCGAGCACAATGGCGCTGCGATCTTCGTCGACTACTCCCACAAGCCCGAGGCCTTGCGCACGGCGCTGACCACGCTGCGCCCCTATGCGACGGGCAAGCTGCGGGTCGTCTTCGGCTGCGGCGGCGACCGCGACAAGGGCAAGCGCCCTCAAATGGGCGAAATTGCCAGCGAGCTTGCCGATGTGGTGACCATCACCGACGACAATCCGCGCACCGAGGACCCGGCGACCATTCGCGCCGAGGTGCTGGCCGGCGCCAAGGGGGCAAAGGAAATCGGTGATCGCAAGAAAGCCATCCAGGACGCCGTCAAGGCGCTCAAGCCCGGCGACGTCCTGCTCGTCGCCGGCAAGGGCCACGAAACCTATCAGATCATCGGCACCACCAAGCACCATTTCTCGGACCACGAAGTGGTGGCCGAGGCGGTGGGCAAGTAAGGCTTCGGGCTCGGAAATCGCGTTCGCGGCGGCATACCCCCCTCCAGCCTCCCCCTCAAGAGGGGAGGTGGCGCCGGTGGGTCGGGCGGGATCTGGCCCCGGATGCGATGTCACCCTCCCTCTTGAGGGGAGGGCTGGGGAGGGGGTGAGGCCGCGAGCCCCGATGCCCGCTATAGGCAAAGGCGATCGACACGTTCGGACACTCTCATGACCCAACCTCTCTTCACCCTCGATGCCCTGCTTGCCGCCACGGGCGGTCGTGCTGTGGGCGTCACCGCGTCCGAATTTAGGTCCATCTCCATCGACTCGCGTGAGCTTGGTCCCGATTGCCTGTTCGTTGCCATCAAGGGTGATCGCTTCGATGGGCACGATTTCGTCGATATGGCGCTGGCCAATGGCGCGCTGGCCGCGCTGGTCCATCGGGGGGAAGGCGAGGGGCGCATCGTCGTGGCCGATGCCCTGGGTGGCCTGCGCGATCTCGCCCGCGCCGCCCGGGCCCGCAGCCGCGCCTTCATCGTTGGCGTCACCGGCAGCGTCGGCAAGACCACCACCAAGGAAGCGCTGCGCATCGTGTTCGAGGCGGCCGGACAGACCCATGCCTCGATACGAAGTTTCAACAATCACTGGGGCGTGCCGCTGATGCTCGCCCGCCTGCCGGTCGAGGCCCAGTTCGGCGTGTTCGAAATGGGCATGAATGCGCCCGATGAAATCGCCCCGCTCAGCCGGCTGGTGCGGCCGCATGTTGCCGTGATCACCAATGTCGCCCCGGCGCATCTGGAAAAGCTCGGCAGTCTCGAGGCCATCGCCCACGCCAAGGCTGAGATTTTCGCGGGGCTGGAGCCCGGTGGTATCGCGGTTCTCAACGCCGATCATCTCCAGATCGCTATGCTGATCGAGGCCGCCCGAGCCGCGGGTGTCTCCCGGGTCGTCACCTATGGCTTTGCGCGCGGCACCGATTGGCAGATCGTCGACCCGCAGACCGCCGACGACCGGAGCCTTGCTTCGATCCTGCATGAAGGCGAGCGTCATGAACTGGTGCTGGGCGTTCCCGGGCGGCACATGCTGAGCAATGCCACGGCGGCGCTGGCGGTGGCGCATCTGGCCGGCATCGAGCCGGCGGTGGCGCTGCGGGCGCTGGCGGGGTTCGGGGCGCAGCCGGGACGCGGGCAGCGCCTGGCGCTCGGTCCGGTGGAAAAGCCGCTGCTGCTGGTCGATGAAAGCTATAATGCCAATACCGCCTCGATCGCCGCCGCGCTTGATGTGTTCGCCGCGCTCCCCGCGCCCGCCGGCAGGAAGATCGTCGTGCTGGGCGATATGCTCGAGCTGGGCGAGCATAGCGCGCAAATGCATGCCAGCCTTGCCGGAGCGTTGCGTGACAGTGGCCCCGATGCCGTCTATCTCGTCGGCCCGAACATGACTGCGCTGGCCGAGGCCCTGCCTCCCGGCATGGTCACGCAGCATTTCATGACGGCGCAGGAGGCGGAACCCATCGTGCTGGACACGCTTGCCTATGGCGATGCAGTTATGGTCAAAGGATCGAATGGCGTGGGGCTCAGCCGCCTCGTCGGCGCCATTCGCGAGAAATTCGACAAGCGCTAAGACCGCCCAACCAGGATACCAGAGAGCATGCTCTATTTTCTCGGCCAGTTGGGTGACTCGCTCGCCGCCTTCAATGTGTTCCGCTACATCACCTTCCGCACGGCGGGGGCGGTGATCACGGCGCTGTTCTTTGTCTTCCTGTTCGGCCCCGGCATGATCGCGCTGCTGCGCGTCAAGCAGGGCAGGGGCCAGCCGATCCGCGAGGATGGGCCGCAGGGGCATCTGCTGACCAAAAAGGGCACGCCGACCATGGGCGGGCTGATGATCCTCTCGGGCGCGGTGATTTCCACCCTGTTGTGGTCGAACCTGACCAATGGCTACGTGTGGGTGGTGCTCTTCGTCACCATCGGCTTCGGCGCCATCGGCTTTTACGACGATTATCTCAAGGTCAAGCGCATGAGCCACAAGGGGTTCGGCTCCAAGCAGCGCCTCCTTCTCGAAGCGCTGATCGGCGCCATCGCCGCCTTTGCCATTTCCCAGCTCACCACCGGCGCCTATGGCACCTCGCTGCTGTTCCCCTTCGCCAAGGATCTGGCGATCAATCTGGGCTATTTCTACATTCTGTTCGGCGGTTTCATCGTCGTCGCGGCGGGCAATTCGGTCAATCTCACCGATGGTCTGGATGGGTTGGCCATCGTGCCGGTGATGGTCGCGGCCGCCTGTTTCGCGCTCATCGCCTATCTTGTTGGCTCACAGAACTACGCTGATTATCTGCTGCTCAATTCCGTGCCGGGCACGGCCGAGCTGGCCGTGGTGTGCGGTGCGCTGATCGGCGCGGGTCTGGGCTTTTTGTGGTTCAACGCGCCGCCGGCTCAGATTTTCATGGGCGATACCGGCTCGCTGGCGCTGGGCGGCGCGCTCGGCACTATCGCCGTCGCCACCAAGCATGAGATCGTCCTTGCCATTATCGGAGGCCTTTTCGTGCTCGAAACCGTGTCGGTCATCGTCCAGGTCACCTCGTTCCGCCTCACCGGCAAGCGGGTGTTCCGCATGGCGCCGATCCATCACCATTTCGAGGCCCTGGGCTGGACCGAGAGCCAGGTGGTGATCCGCTTCTGGATCATTTCCTTCGTTCTGGCGCTGATCGGCCTGTCGAGCCTCAAACTGCGTTAAATCTCGGCCTGCTTGGTCGCTATGGCTTGTCCGGCTTGCCCGGGCAATCCATCTCGCGCCTTCTCCTTTTCGCAAAACGCGAAATCTCTTACCTAATCGGTAACCATCGATCGGTACAATTCGAAGCAGTTTGTATCGAGTATCCGGCTCAAGCCCATGATGTTTTCCCGCGCCGAAAAGACGCCCCTGGCGGAGTGGTGGTGGTCGATAGACCGCGAACTTCTCGGGGCGCTGATCCTGCTCCTGTCCGCCGGAATGGTGCTGAGCTTTGCCGCCAGCCCGCCCGTGGCCGAGCGCATTGGGCTGGGACAGTGGCACTTCGTCATCCGCCACGCCATGTTCTGCGCGCTGGCGCTGCCCATCATGCTGGCGACGTCGCTGCTCAGCCACAGGCAGGCGCGCTTTGCCGCGCTCGGCACGCTCGTTGTCATGGTGGCCCTGCTCTGGGCCACCTTGCGCCTTGGCACCGAGGTCAAGGGCGCCCGCCGCTGGATTTCCTTTGCCGGCCAGTCCATCCAGCCCTCAGAATTCGTCAAGCCGGCTTTCGCCGTCATCGGTGCCTGGCTCGTTTCCGAATATATGATCCACCGCAACGTGCCGGGCCGTCTCCTTGCGACGGCGATCATGCTGGTCATCGTCTCGGGCCTGCTGCTGCAGCCCGACATCGGGCAGACGGCGCTGGTGCTCGGCATCTGGGCGGTGCTGCTTTTCCTTTCGGGCATTTCCTGGTGGATCATCATCGGGCTGGCGGCGGCCGGCGGCGGCCTCCTCGTCGGCGCCTATGTGTTCTTCCCGCACTTTGCGCGCCGTATCGACACCTTCATCAACCCCGATGGCGGCGGCAATACCTACCAGATCGACCGCGCGCTGCAGTCCCTGCTCGAAGGTGGCTGGCTCGGTCGCGGCCCCGGTGAATCGCTGGCCAAGAAACTCATTCCCGACGCTCATGCCGACTATGTGTTTTCGGCGGCGGCGGGCGAGTATGGCATTCTGTTCTGCCTGGCCCTTGTCGGGCTCATTGCCTTTATCGTCCTGCGCGCCATGATGTCGGCGCAGCGCCAGTCGAGCCTCTTCGCGCGCCTTGCCGCCTCGACCATCGCCATTCAGTTCGCCATGCAATCGGGGATCAATCTGGCGGTGAATTTGAACCTGATGCCGCCCAAGGGCATGACGCTGCCCTTCGTCTCCTATGGCGGCACCTCCATGCTCGCCGTGGCCTTCGGCATGGGGCTGATGCTCGCCCTGACCCGGACCAAGCCCGAGGAGCGCATGGCCACCGGACTTCCCTCTTATCGCAGCGCCGTGGTAGCCCCCGCCGAATGAAAACCTTCGTACTCATGGCGGGCGGCACGGGCGGGCATCTCTTCCCGGCCATGGCCCTCGCCCAGGAACTCATCCGTCGCGGTCATGTGGTCGAGTTGATGACCGATCACCGCGTCGACAGCTATGGCGGCGACTTTCCGGCCCGCCGCGTCCACATCATCCCTTCGGCGACGCCATCGGGCACCAACCCGATCAACTTCGCCGGCGCCGGGTTCAAGATCGCCCGCGGCATCGTTACCGCCTTCGGCATTCTGCGCGCCCTGCGGCCCGATGCGGTCATCGGCTTTGGCGGCTATCCGACGTTTCCGCCCTTCATCGCGGCGCGTCTCCTCTCCATTCCCGGCATTTTACACGAGCAGAACGCCGTCATGGGCCGGGCCAATCGGGCGCTGGCCCGCTTCGCCGATGTTCTGGCGTTGAGCTTCGCCCAGACCCGCTATGCCGACGATCAGGGCCTCGAAAAGCGCCTCACCGGCAATCCGGTGCGCGATCGAGTGCGCCTCGTCATCGGCAAGCCTTATCCGGCGCTCGATGACAAGGGCGCCATCCGCCTCGTCGTCACCGGCGGCAGCCAGGGCGCGCGCGCGCTGTCCGATATCGTGCCGGCCGCCATTGCCCTCTTGCCCGAGGAGTTGCGCCAACGCCTGCGCATCCTGCAGCAGGCGCGGCCCGAGGATATCGACCGGGTGGCGGAGAGCTATCGCCAGTCGCGGACCAATGTGGAACTGGCCTCGTTCATCGCCGATCTGCCGGAGCGCATCGCCGATGCGCATCTGGTCATCGGTCGCGCTGGCGCCTCGACGGTCAACGAGCTTTGCGTCATCGGCCGTCCGGCCATTCTCATCCCTTTGCCGGGCGCGCTGGATTCGGATCAGAAATACAATGCCCGGTTTCTCGAGCAGGGCGGGGGCGGCTGGGTTGAGGAACAGGCCACGCTTTCACCGCAATCGCTTGCCACTCGCCTGACACAATTGTTCGCCGACCCGACTCAATTGGTCCGGGCCGCCGCCGCTGCCCACGCCCTCGGGCAGCCCCATGCCGTCGAGAAACTGGCGGATCTTGCAGAAAGCCTTGCGGGCAAAGGCACCACTGGAATGGATGCGACACCATGAAGATGCCCCACAATATCGGCCCGGTCCATTTCATCGGCATCGGCGGCATCGGCATGAGCGGCATCGCCGAGATCCTGCACAATCAGGGTTACATCGTGCAGGGCTCCGACGCCTCGGCCAATCCCAATGTGCAGCGCCTGCGCGACATGGGCATCAAGGTCGAGATCGGCCAGAGCGGCGACAATCTGGGCCAGGCCGAAGTGGTGGTGGTGTCCTCCGCCATCAAGAGCGACAATCCCGAGCTGGTCGCCGCCCGCGCCCGCGCGCTGCCCATCGTGCGCCGGGCCGAGATGCTGGCCGAGATCATGCGCTTCAAGACCGCCATCGCCATTGGCGGCACGCATGGCAAGACCACGACGACCACGCTGGTCGCCACCCTGCTCGATGCCGGCAATCTCGATCCCACCGTCATCAATGGCGGCATCATCAACGCCTATGGCACCAATGCCCGTCTTGGGGCAGGGGAGTGGATGGTGGTCGAGGCCGATGAGAGCGATGGCACCTTCGTCAAGCTGCCCGCCGACGTGGCCGTGGTCACCAATATCGATCCCGAGCATCTCGACCACTATGGCGACTTCGACGGGGTGAAGAAGGCCTTCCACCAATTTGTCGAGAACGTGCCCTTTTACGGCTTCGCCGTCATGTGTCTCGACCATCCGCATGTGCAGGCGCTGGTTGGAGAAATCCGCGACCGCCGAGTCATCACCTATGGCCAAAATCCGCAGGCAGATGTGCGCCTGATCGATCTGGAAAACCGCGACGGGATACAGCATTTTTCCGTCGAGATCCGCGACCGCATCCGCCAGACCCAATTGCGCATCGACGGGCTGGAACTGCCGATGCCTGGCGTCCACAACGCCCTCAACGCCACCGCCGCCATCGCCGTGGCCGATCAGCTGCATGTGCCGGCCGAGGCCATCCGCAAGGGGCTCAAGGGCTTCACCGGGGTCAAGCGCCGTTTCACCCGGACCGGCACGGTCGGCGGCATCACCGTCATCGACGATTATGGCCATCACCCGGTGGAGATCGCCGCCGTGCTCAAGGCGGCGCGCCAGTCGACCCGCCGCGAGGTGATCGCCGTGGTGCAGCCGCACCGCTATTCGCGCGTCAAGGATCTGTTCGATGATTTTGCCGCCTGCTTCAACGATGCCGATACCGTTATCGTCGCGCCCATTTATGCCGCTGGCGAGGCGCCCCTGCCGGGCGTGACGCATGAGGAACTGGTCAACCGCATCCGCGCCCGCGGCCATCGCGACGCCCGCGTCATCGACCGTCCCGAGGCCTTGGCGCCGCTGATCGCCAGCCGTGCCGCCGATGGCGACTATGTCGTGTGCCTCGGCGCCGGCAACATCACCCAATGGGCCGCCGCCTTGCCGGGCGAGCTGGGCGAGCTGTTGGGGAAGGATGCGGAATGAGCGGTTTTTGTCGCACCCCCTCCCTGACCCTCCCCTCAAGGGGGAGGATGACACCTGTGGGCGGGCAAAATAGTGCCCATATCAACGCAGCCACCTCTCCCCTTGAGGGGGAGGCGAGGAGGGGGGGATCCCTCCCCACTCGCCAGCCAAACGATCGGATCGCCCCATGAGCAAGCACGTCGCCGTCCTCATGGGCGGCTGGTCCAATGAGCGGCCGGTTTCCCTCGCCTCGGGCACGGCCTGCGCCGCGGCGCTGGTGCGTGCCGGCTATCGGGTCACCGAGGTCGATGTCGGCCGCGACATCGCCGATGTGCTGACCACGCTCAAGCCGGACGTGGCGTTCAACGCCCTTCATGGCACGTTCGGCGAAAGCGGCATGATCCAGGGCCTTCTGGAGCTGCTGCAGATCCCCTACACCCATTCGGGTGTGCTGGCCTCGGCGCTGGCCATGGACAAGCATCAGGCCAAGATCATGTTCAAGGCCGCCGGCATTCCGGTCACCGATCACGTTATCGTCAGCCGCCAGGATGTGGCGGCCGGTCACGTCATGGACCGCCCGTATGTGATCAAGCCGATTGCCGACGGGTCGAGTTTCGGCGTCCACATCATCAGCCGCGAGCGCAACAGCCCGCCCCAGGAAGTCCTCGATCCGAGCTGGAATTCGGGGGAAATGGTGATGGTTGAGCGCTATATTCCGGGCCGCGAACTCACTTGCGCGGTGATGGGCGACGTGGCGCTCGGAGTGACCGAGATCGTCACCGATCTCGACTTCTACAACTACGAGGCGAAATACGCCAAGGGTGGCTCGGTTCACATCGTTCCGGCGCAAGTGAAACCAAAAATTTACGACAAAGTGCAGAAAATGAGCTTGGCCGCGCACGCAGCGTTGGGCTGCCGCGGGGTGACCCGGGCGGACTTTCGTTACAACGACGCGGCCGGCGAAGATGGCGAGCTCGTCTGCCTCGAGATCAATACCCAGCCGGGCATGACCGAGACCTCGCTGGTTCCCGAGCAGGCGCTGCATGCCGGGCATAGTTTTGAAGAGCTGGTCTCCTGGATGGTGGAGGACGCGAGTTGCAACAGGTAAAGAGCGAGGTTTTTCTCGCCGGGGCGCGGCCAGTCGATCCGCGCGCATTGCCTGTTCCGGTTCGCCGCACGCGCTGGCAGCGGGCGGCGAGCGGGCTGACGCGCATCCGCGTGCTGCATGGTGGGGCCGTGCGGCGCGGCGCCATGATCGGCCTGGCCCTTGCCGCCGCTCTCGGCCTGATCCAGCTGCGCGAGCCCATCGGTAACCTTGCTGTGACCCTTGCCGTCCTGGCGCAGGGCGAATTCGCCGAGGCGGGCCTGTCCATCGGCGAGATTTCGATCAGCGGCCAGACCCTGACCTCCGAGCAGGCGATTTTCGACGCGCTGAGCATTCCGCCCAATACCTCGACCCTGGCCTTCGACGTCGAAGCGGCCCGCCAGCGCCTGGCGCAATTGCCCGCCGTCGAAACGGTCAGCGTGCGCAAGACCTATCCGGGCGATGTCGCCGTGGTGATCACCGAAAAGCTGCCGGTCGCCCGCTGGCGCGTCGATGGCATCACCTTCGTCATCGACGGGCAGGGCGAGCAGATCGGCGAAGATCGCGGCGCCTATGGCGATCTGCCGCTGGTCATCGGCGATGGGGCCGCCGACGACGCCCTGGCGATGATTCGGGCGCTCGACACTTTCCCGCAATTGCAGAATGACCTGATCGCCCTTTCGCGCATCGCCGACCGGCGCTGGGACATGATCTATGGCTCGGGCCTGCGCATCCAGCTGCCCGAGAATGGTGTGGCCCAGGCCTTGCGCAAGCTGACCAATTACCAGAACGAGTATCAATTGCTCGATCGGGATATCACCGTGATCGACCTGCGCGTTGAAAGCCTGGTCGCGGTGCGCCCGAGCGTGACCGACCCTGCAGAAAAATCATGATGACCGACGCCATGACCTCCCGGCTCCGGCCCGTGCAACCGGGCAAGACCACGCTGGTGGCGGTGCTCGATATCGGCTCCACCAAGATCTGTTGCGTCATCGCCAGGCTGGTGCCGCGCGCCGAAGGCAAATCCTTGCGCGGGCGTTCGCACCAGGCCGAAGTGATCGGCTTTGGTTACGGGCCGTCCGCCGGGGTCAAGAGCGGCGTCGTCACCGACATCGAAAAAGCCGAACACGCCATTCGCAATGTGGTGGGCATGGCCGAGCGCGCTGCCGGGCTGACGCTGGAATCGGTTCTCGTCAACGTCACCGCCGGGCGTCTGGGCTCGGAAACCTTCTCCGCCGCCGTCTCGCTCGACGGCCAGGAGGTGGAGAAATCCGACATCGTCCGCGTCCTCAAGGCGGTCAATTCCCGCTCGGTGCGGCCGGAACGCTCCATCATCCACGCGTTGCCGATCGGTTACGCCTTGGATGGACAGAAGGGCATTCGCGATCCCAAGGGCATGGTGGGCGAGAAGCTCGGTGTCGATGTCGCCGTGATCAGCGCCGAAACCCTGGCCATGCGCAATCTCGAGCTGGTGCTGCATCGCTGCCACCTGCAGATCGAGGCGCTGGTCGCCACCCCCTATGCCTCGGGGCTTGCCAGCCTCGTCGATGACGAGGCCCAGCTCGGCGTCGCCTGTGTCGACTTCGGCGGCGCCACCACCACGGTTTCCGTGTTCAATGACGGGCACCTGGTCTATGCCGACGCCATCGCCATTGGCGGTCACCACCTGACCCTCGACATCGCCCGCCAGCTCTCGGTCAGCGTCGCCGATGCCGAACGGCTCAAGACGCTGTACGGCTCGGTCCTGCCTGGCCAGGCCGACGAGCGCGACATGATCCCGATCCAGCCGGTCGGCGCGGCGCTCGATGAGGCGCCGGGGCAGGTGGCCCGCTCGGTGTTGACCCGCATCATGCGCCCGCGCATCGAGGAAATTCTCACCGCCATCCGCGACCGCATGCAGGCCACCGGCATGATGGATATCTGTGGCCGTCGCTTCGTGCTCACCGGCGGTGCCAGCGAATTGACGGGCCTGCCCGAAGTCGCCCGCCGGACCCTGGCGCGCAATGTCCGCAACGGTCGCCCGATGGGCATTGCCGGCCTGCCCGAAATCGCCAAGGGCGCCGCCTTCTCCACCGTCGCCGGCATGCTGGTCTATCCCCAGGTCTGCGCGCAGGAATATGTCGAACCGCGCGGCAGCCATCGCCTCACCGGCACCGATGGCTATCTCGCCCGCGTCGGCAGCTGGCTCCGGCATAGTTTTTAGGGAAATTCCCTCCCCGATCAGGTGAGGGGCCGATCGCGCCTGTCGCGATGCTGGTGCCCCACGCACAGACTTTTGCGCCCGCCTTCCGGCCGGGCTCCAGTTCCGCTCGCCTCGTTTTGCGCCCTCACAGCCTGTTGCAGGGTTAACACAGCATGAACCGGTAACGCTTCCGTCTCGCAAAATGCGCATCTGTTAACGCGATCGGGACAATTGTTAGGGGCTGGTTAACGAATTGGCGGGTAAATCTTTACCAACCACGCCACTATGGGGTCCTACATGACCATCAATCTCACCATCCCCGATATCCAGGAACTCAAGCCCCGCATCACCGTCTTCGGTGTCGGCGGTGGTGGCGGCAACGCCGTTAACAACATGATCGAATCGGGCCTGGACGGCGTCGATTTCGTCGTTGCCAATACGGACGCGCAGGCGCTTTCCCTGAGCAAGGCGCAACGCATCATCCAGCTTGGCGTCGGTGTCACCGAAGGCCTCGGGGCCGGATCGCACCCGGAAGTGGGTCGCGCCGCTGCCGAGGAAAGCTGGGACGAGATCAACGATCATCTCAGCGGCTCGCACATGGTCTTTATCACCGCCGGCATGGGTGGTGGCACCGGTACCGGCGCTGCGCCGGTGGTGGCGCGCGCGGCCCGCGAGCAGGGCATACTGACGGTTGGCGTGGTGACCAAGCCGTTCAATTTCGAAGGCAATCGCCGTTCGCGCCTGGCCGATGACGGCATCGACGAGCTGCATCGCCATGTCGATACGCTGATCGTCATCCCCAACCAGAACCTGTTCCGCGTCGCCAACGAAAAGACCACTTTCGCCGACGCTTTCGCCATGGCCGATCAGGTGCTGTTCTCGGGCGTCGCCTGCATCACCGATCTGATGGTCAAGGAAGGCCTGATCAACCTCGACTTCGCCGACGTGCGCGCCGTCATGCGCGGCATGGGCAAGGCGATGATGGGCACCGGCGAGGCTTCGGGCGAAGATCGTGCCCGCCACGCCGCCGAAGCCGCCATTGCCAATCCGCTGCTCGACGATGTGTCGATGCAGGGCGCGCGCGGCCTCCTGATCTCCATCACCGGCGGTCCGGACCTGACCCTTTACGAAGTCGATGAAGCCGCCAGCCGCATCCGTGAGGACGTGGACGTGGACTGCAATATCATCCTCGGCGCCACCTACGATCCCGATCTCACCGGCACGATCCGCGTCTCGGTCGTCGCCACCGGCACCGACGCCGCCATGGTCCAGGCCATGGAGCCGGCCAAGCCGCATGCCTCGCGCACCCCGCTTTCCGTGCGCCGCCATGTGCCGGTCGAGCCGGTCCGCGCCGCCATCGCACCGGCGCCGGTAATGGCTGATCCTCTCGAAATCGAAGATATCGGCCATCAGGTCGAGGCCGCCGTCGCCGAAGCCTTCGCGGTCGAGCGTCCGGCGCCGAGCTTTGCCGCCGCTTCGCATCACGACGACGATGGCATTGTGGTCGAGCCCTATATGCCCGCCGCCGAGCTGATCCAGGAGCCCGAAGAGGCGCCGATGGTCGAAGAGCAGCCGATTCCCAGCGTCTATGTGCCGTCCCATGCGGCCCGGCCCGATGGTTATCGCCGCATGCCGCGCACCGAAGAGCTGCCGGTTGTTGCACGCCAGACACAGGAAGCGCAGGATCGTCACGATGGCGAGCCGCGCAATGCCCGTGCCCTGTTCAAGCGCCTGGCCTCCAATGTGGGCCTGAACCTGGGTCAGAACCCGGCCGAGCCGCGTCGCGAACCGGCTCCGACGCTTTCCGACGACGCTGCCGCCCGTAGCGCCATCGAGGCAGGCGGCGCAAGGACTTCGCGCGTTGCGCCGGCCAGCGAAGGCGCCCGTGGCATGCTCGACAATCAGGGTCGTCCCGCTGCTGCGGCACCGCAGAAGGAACATCTCGAGATCCCGGCGTTCCTGCGCAAGCACGGTTAACACTCGTTCAACAGAGTTCTGCAAAACCTTGCTCGGCGCGGCTTCCGCGCCGAGTTTTTTTTGGCTAACAGTTGCGAGAGCCTGGGGCCCTGGGGGTGGAGTAAGAAGCGTATGAACAAACTATCCACACGCCAGCGAACCCTTGCCGGCGAAGTGAACTTTTCTGGCTATGGCGTGCATTCGGCGGCGCCGGTCACGCTCACTATTGGTCCCGCTCCCGCCGATAGCGGCTATCTCATTCGCCGCGATCTGGGCGAGGGGCGCATTACCCAGCCGGTTTCCGTGCATTTCTCCCGCGTCAGCCGCACCACGCTGTGCACGACGCTCGATCTGGGCGACAGCGTCAGCGTCGCCACCGTCGAACATGTGGTTTCCGCGCTCTCGGGCATGGGCGTCGACAATGCGCTCATCACCCTCGACGGGCCGGAATGCCCGATTCTCGACGGCAGCGCCTATCCCTTCGCCGGCGCGGTGCTCGATGTCGGCCTCGATATCCAGCCGCCGCAGCGCAAATTCCTCAAGGTCATCCGCGCCGTCACCGTGCGCAACAATGACGCCTTCGCCGCGCTCGAGCCCTATAATGGCCGGGCCTTCGATCTCGAGATCGACTTCGATTCCAAGGTCATCGGCCGCCAGCGCATGATCTTCGACTGGACGCCGCGCCGTTATCTCGAGGACGTGTCGCGCGCCCGCACCTTCGGCTTCGCCCGCGACGCCAAGATCCTGCGCTCGGCCGGCTATGCCCTGGGTTCGAGCCTCGACAATTCGATCACCGTCGATGAGGACCGTATCCTCAATCCGGGCGGGTTGCGCTTCGAGGATGAATTCGTGCGCCACAAGCTGCTCGATGCGATTGGCGATCTGTCGCTGGGTGGCCTGCCGATCTGGGGGCGTTTCCGCTCCTACAAGGGCGGGCATGCGCTCAATGCCCATGTCCTGGCCGGTCTCTTTTCCAGCGAAGCCAATTATGAGATAGTCAACGCCGAGGATCTTCCGCTGGAGGTCGAAGCATTCGACGATCTGCCGGAAGGGCTTGGCGTCCGTCCCTATTTGCGGTCCGTGCGCTGATCCGGCAACAGCCGGCAGCGGCGCCACAGTTTTGATCCATTTGCTAACTACGCCGCATGCGATCGCGGTAGTTTGAAGAACGGGGCAGTTCGTGAAGCTCGACGTCGTAAGCCAGATTTCCAGCCGGGCCGTTCGGTTCGCCGCCGTTGGCCTGATGGCCGCCTTTCTTGCCGCCTGTGCGGGCGGGGGCCTGTTCGGCCCGCCCAAGATCAAGGAAGAGCCGGTCATCCCCGCCGCGACCCTCTATCAGGGTGCGCTCGATGACATGGACCGCCAATATTACCAGACCGCCATCAAGAAGCTCGAGCAGCTCGAACGCCAGCATCCGCGCGATCCGCTGAGCGAGAAGAGCAAGCTGATGCAGGTCTATGCCCATTATCGCATCGGCAAATATGACCAGGCGATCCTGGCGGCCGACCGCTTCATGGCCATCTATCCCAATGGCAAGGATGTTCCCTATGTGCTCTGGCTCAAGGGCACGTCCTATTTCGGCCAGATCAAGGACATCACCCGCGACCAGCAATTGTCGCGCGACGCCATCGACACTTATAATCTGCTGATTTCCAACTATCCGCGCTCGGAATACGCCACCGACGCCAAGGAAAAGCTGTTGGTCGCCTATGACCAGCTGGCGGGCAAGGAAATGTCGGTCGGCCGCTATTATCTGGGCAATGGCCAATATACCGCCGCCATCAACCGCTTCCGCGAAGTGGTGGAGAGGTGGCAGACCTCGACCCATATCGAGGAAGCGCTCTATCGTCTGACTGAAGGCTATCTGCTGCTCGGCCTCACCAATGAAGCCATGTCCTCCGCCGCCGTTCTCGGGCACAACTATCCTTCGGGCGAGTGGTACAAGCGCGCCTTCGAGCTTCTCGGCAAGCAGGGCCTGGCGCCCAATCTCAACTCCGGCAGCTGGCTCGCCGCACATCGCAGCTAGAGGATCGGTCCGAAAATAGTCCTTACGGTTTTCGGGTCATCCGATGCGTAAGCAAGAGATTGAAGCGGCGGGCGGTGCGCCGCACGGCCGCCGCGTCCGGGGGCGATGTGGGAGTGGC
>JAHCJW010000038.1 GCA_026126125.1 Devosia sp. | reverse complement strand
GCGGGCAAGGGTGGATTTGCCGCTGCCCGAGGGGCCGACCAAAGCGAGGGTTTCGCCGGGCTGGAGGACAAACGAAACCCCATCGAGCGCGGTGACGCTGCGGCCGGCGCCGCGATAGGTCTTGCTGAGGCCCTGAACTTCGAGGAGCGGCGTCATGATGCGGGCCTCGCGATGCGGGGCGGATCGGCGAGATCGATATGGGTCGAGAGCAGATGGCGGGTATAGGCCGATTGCGGCGTGTCGATAACCGCTCTGGTCGGGCCGATTTCGACGAGGGACGCGTCGTGCATGACAGCGATGCGGTCGGCGAGGCGCGCGGCCAGCGCTATGTCGTGGGTGACAAAGAGCAGGGCCATGTCCTGGCTCTCGACCAGATGGGTGAGCAGCGAGACGATTTCAGCCTGTACCAGGGTGTCGAGGGCGCTGGTGGCCTCGTCGGCGACCAGCAGGCGCGGTTGGGCGGCGATGGCGGCGGCGATGGCGATGCGCTGGCGCTGGCCGCCGGAGAACTGGTGCGGATAGGCGCGCAGCGCCGCTTCGGGCTGCGGGATCTGAACGGCGCGCAACAATTCGAGGGCGCGGCGTTCGGCCTCGCGCCAGTCAAGGCCGAGATGGCGCTGGGCGCCTTCGGCGATCTGCTCGCCGATGCGCAGCACCGGATTGAGGCTGGCGCCGGGGTCCTGAAACACCATGCCGAAATCGGCGCCGGGGATGGCGGGATGGCCCAGGGCTGGCCAGGCGATGGCGCCGGAAACGCTCGAGCCGCGCGGCAGGAGGCCGGCAATGGCATGGGCCAAAGTGCTCTTGCCCGAGCCGCTTTCGCCGATGATCGCCAGTTTTTTCCCGGGCGCGAGGCTGAGCGAAACCGAGGCGAGGGCGGGCTTTTTTGAGCGCGGATAGGTGACGGAGAGAGCCTCGATGCGGAGCAGGTCGGTCATGCCTGACGCTCCCGGCGCGAGAGCATGGCGGCGAGGCCTTCGCCCAGCAGATAGGTGCCGATGACGGTGAGGACGAGCGCGATGCCGGGCACGATGGACAGATAGGGCGCCGAGCGCAGGACGGCGCGGCCCTCGGCGATCATCGAACCCCAGGTGACGATATTGGGGTCGCCAAGGCCGAGGAAGGACAGCGCCGCCTCGGTGAGAATGGCGCCGGCGACGATGACGGCGCTGAGCGCCAGCACCGGCGGCAGCGCGTTGGGCAGGATTTCGCGCAAAGCGATTTCGAGCGGGTGCATGCCGATGATGCGGGCGGCGGCGACATAGTCGCGCTCGCGGATGGAGAGGACTTCCGCCCGGGCGAGGCGGGCCGGGCCGGTCCAGGCGCCAAGCGCGATGGCGGTGACGACGACGGGCAAGGTGGGCTGGAGCACGCTGACAAAGGCGAGGGCGAGAAGAAAGCCCGGCACGATCTGGAAGGCGTCGACCACGCGCATCAGCGCTTCATCGACAAGGCCGCCGGCAAAGCCGGCCAGCGTACCGACAAGCGAGCCGATGGCGACAGCGACCAGCGCCGCGGCAAGGCCGACGATGAGCGAGGCGCGGGCGCCGTGGACGAGACCGGCAAGGACGTTGCGGCCCAGCCGGTCGGTGCCGAGCGGCAAGGCCGGGTCGGTGAACGGGGTGAGAAGCGGCGGACCGGCAATGCGCAGTGGATCGCCGGGAAACAGCAGTGGCGCCAGAAGGGCGGCGAGCGCCAAAACGGTGAGCAGGGCAAGGCCGATCACCCCTTCGGGCGAGCGCCGGAAACGAGCCAGAGCACTCATGAGGCGGCCTCGGAAGCGCCAACGCGCGGATCGAGCACGGCATAGACGAGATCGATCAGCATGTTGACGACGATCACCAGCACCGCGCTGACCACGATGATGCCCATCAGCAAGGGCGCATCGCGCGCCGACACCGCCTCCTGTGCCAGCCGGCCGAAGCCGGGAATGGCGAAGACGCTTTCGATGACGACGCTGCCCCCGAGCATGGAGGCGGCCTGCAGCCCAAGCATGGTGATGACCGGCAAAAGCGCGTTGCGCGCCACATGGCGCAGGACGATGCGGGCGCGGGTGAGGCCCTTGGCCCGGGCGGCGCGGACGAAATCGAGCCGCCAGATTTCGGCCATGCCGGCGCGCATCAGCCGCAGGAACAGGGCCAGATAGATCATGGCCAGCGCCGAAACCGGCAGGACGAGATGGCGAATGATGTCGAGGGCGCGCTCGAGCCCCTGTTTGCCCGAGGCGATGGTTTCGATGCCCGAGGTCGGCAGCCAGCGCAGCTGCACGGCGAAGACCACGCTGAGCACCAGGCCCAGCCAGAAACTGGGCACGGCATAGAGCGCCAGCGAGCCGATGGAAAGCAGGCGGTCGCCAAGGCTGCCGGGGCGCGCGCCGGCGAGGATGCCCAGCGCCGTGCCGAAGACGAAGGCGAGCGCGGTGGCGCTGCCCATCAGGTAAAGCGTGTTGGGCAGGCGTTCGAGGATCAGTCCGGCAATGGGGCGGTTGAAGGCGACGGACCAGCCCAGATCGAGCCGGGCCAGGGAGGACACATAGATCCACAGGCGCGTGAGGGCCGATTGGTCGAGGCCATAGCTCTGGCGCAGGTGTTCGATCAGCGCCGCGTCGCCGCCGCCGATCGACACCAGATAGGCGTCGACGGCGTCGCCGGAGGCGAGTTCGAGCAGGAAGAAAGTCCCGATAACGACGATCAGCAGCACTGGAATGCTGCTGATCGCGCGACGTCCTATCAGCCGTAAGGCGCGGTTCACGGTCGGTGCAACTCCCTGGCGGGGTGGGGCGTCACTGCTGAACGGCCGTGTCCGCCCAGTTCGAAACCGCCCAGCGCGGATTGTTGCCGACATTGAGCACAGTGTCTCGCGCCACGGTAATGAACCCCCATTCGGCGACGTTGATCAAAGGCAATTGCTCGCCGGCGCGGACCTGCAGCTCGTTGTAGAGCTGGGTGCGTTCCTCGGTGTCCACGGTTTCGGCGGCGCGGTCGATCAGGCTGTCGAGCTCGGCGCTTTCATAGCCGCCCTGATTGGAGAAGCTGACGCCGGCCGGGGTGCCCGAGCGGATGAGGATAGTGGTGGAAATAGCCGGATCGCCGCGGAAGACCGGCGGGGCCACGGCGAGGTCGAAATCGTGGTCGGTGTAGACGGCCTTCTGGTGTGCGGCGGAGTCGTTGTTGACCAGTTGCGCGTCGATGCCGATCTCGGCCAGCGCCTGGCGCAGATAGTCGCCGAACTGCCGTGTTTCGTTGAAATAGGGGGCCGGCAGGAGCTTGAGCGAGAAGCGGATGCCGTTGTCGCCGCGCGGATAGCCGGCCGCGTCGAGCAGCGCATTGGCCTTGGCGATGTCGAACTCGTATTGCGGCACTTCGGGATTGTAGAATTCGGGCGCGTTGTGCGGCACGATGCCAGTTGCGGCGGTGGCGTAGCCGAGGAAGATGGTGTCGACGACATATTGCTTGTCGATGGCATGGGCGATGGCGCGGCGCACCTCGAGATTGCTCAGCTCCTGGCGGCGATGGTTGATCTCGACCACCAGCTGGTAGGTGAGGCCTTCATAGCCCCTGGAGATCACTTCGATGCCCGGCACCTGGGCAATGCGGGCAAGGTCGGCCAGCGGCACGGCGGAGAAAGCGGCGAGCTGGATTTCCTCGGCTTCGAGCGCCCCGGCGGCGGCGGCGCGATCGGGCAGGACGCGATAGATGATCTCGTCGAGATGGGGCAGGCCCTCGCCCCAGTAAGTTTCATTGCGCGCGAGGCGGTAATATTCGCCGGGCTTGTATTCGGCGAAGCGGAAGGGACCAGTGCCGACGAGCTGGGTATTGGCCGGGTTTTCCGCGATATTGGTGCCCTCATAGAGGTGGCGCGGCAAGACGCTGGTGACCACCGGCAGGGCGTTGCGCAGGAGCTGGAAGGGGGTAGGCTTGGAGAAGTTGAAGACGGCGGTGTAATCGTCCGGCGTGTCGACGCTTTCGAGGTTGGCGAAGACGATACGCCCCAGATTTTGCAGCGGCTTCCACACCTCAAGCGCCGAGAAGGCGACGTCGGCGGCGGTGAAGGGCTGGCCATCGTGCCAGGTGACGCCCTGGCGCAGCTTGAAGGTGGCGCTGAGCCCGTCATCGGAGCCTTCCCAGGCGATGGCGAGGCGCGGCACCAGCCCGCCTTCCGCCTCGAAATCGGCCTCGGCCAAGGGCTCGATGACCTTGCTGGCGACGAAGAAGACGCCATTGGAGGCGACGATGGCCGGGTTGAGATTGCGCGGCTCGGAATCGGCGGCGACGACCAGGCGGCCGCCGGTCGGGAGAGCCTGAGCGAAGGAGAAAGCGGGCAGGGCGGTTGATGCCAGCAGCACCCCGACACCTTGCAGCAGGGAACGGCGCGACAATGAGGTCATGATTTTCTCCAGTTCGGCGGGAAGGACCGCAGGCCAAGACTGGCTGAAATCGGAGCCCGACGCCAGATATGGGAATGTGTGCGCAGGCCGCGTCGCGGTAAAGTCTACTAATGTCTATTAAGATGGTGGTGATTCATTTCGGCGGCGGCCGGTGGCCGGAGGTCAGCCGACCGGCAGGCGCGGCAGCGCTTCGACCAGCGCCTTGGTATAGGGATGCCGGGGCTGTTCGAGGACGATGTCGGGAAGGCCCTCCTCGACGATGCGGCCATCGTTCATCACCAGGACCCGATCGCTCACATGCTGGATGACGCCCAGATCGTGCGAGACGAAGAGCATGGTCAATTCGAGGTCGCGCTTGAGCCCGGCCAGCAGGTCGAGCACCTGCGCCTGGGTCGAGACGTCGAGCGCGGAAACCGGCTCGTCGCAGATCAGCACGGAGGGGCGGGTGGCCAGGGCCCGGGCGATGGCGACGCGCTGGCGCTGGCCGCCGGACAGCTCGCGCGGCCGGCGCAAGAGATGGACGGCGTCGAGGCCGACCGAAGCGAGCAGACGCAAGATTTCGGCGCGGCGGCCGGCGGCGGGAAAATCGATGATTTCGAGCGCTTCGCCGACGATGTCGATGACGCGGTGACGCGGATCGAACGAGCCGAGCGGGTCCTGCGCCACCAATTGCACCCGGGGCCGCAAGGGGCGGCGCCGATGTTCGGGCAGGGCGGACCAGGGGGCGCCATTGAGGGTAATGGTGCCGCTTTGGGGGCGCTCGAGGCCGAGAACGATGCGGGCCAGCGTGGTTTTGCCGCTGCCCGAGGCGCCGACAAGACCCACCGTCTCGCCCTTGTTGATGGTGAAGGAGACGTCGTTGACGACGTGGCGCTGGCCGAACTGCTTGTTGAGGCCGCTGGCGACGAGAACCGGCTGCGCCGCTTTGGCCGCGCTCGCCGCAGCGGAGCGGGGAGCATCGCCGGAGAGCGACTGGCCACGGGTGCGGCCGGAGGGAATGGCGGCCAGCAGCGCCTTGGTATAATCGGCCTGGGGGCGCTGAAACACCGCCTCGGGCGTGCCGTCCTCGACGACTTCGCCATGGCGCAGCACGATGATGTGATCGGCGAGGCGCGAGACGACGGCGAGATCGTGCGAGATGAGGATGAGGCCGCGCCCGTCCGCCTTGAGTTCGGACAACAGGCGCAGGATCTGGGCCTGGACGATGACGTCGAGCGCGGTGGTGGGCTCGTCGGCGATGATGATGCCCGGTTCGCCGGAAATGGCCGAGGCGATCAGCGCGCGCTGGCGCAGGCCGCCCGACAGCTGATGGGCATATTGGTCATGGCGCTGGGCCGGATCGGGAATGCCGACCGAGGCGAGCAGCTCGAGCACGCGCGGCTTGATGCCGGTGCGCGGGACGAGGCGATGCTCGCGCAGGGTTTCGCCCACTTCGGCGCCAATGGTGCGCAGCGGATCGAGGGAAACCAGCGCGTCCTGCAGCACGAAGCCGATCTGGCGGCCGCGCACGGCGCGCCAGTCGCGCGGGCCGAACGCCAGCAGGTTGGTTGCGCCAAGCAAGAGGTGGTCCGCCTCGACCAGCGCATTGGGGCCGGCCAGCCCGACAAGGGCACGGGCCGTGGCGGATTTGCCCGAGCCGGATTCGCCGACAATGGCGACGCATTGGCCTGCTTCAACGGCGAAGGACAGGCCGCGCACCGCATGCACGTCTTCGGCGGCGCTGCGCCCGGCAAAGCGGATCGAGAGATTTTTGACGTCGAGCAGCGCCATTATTCGCGGCCTTCGCTATAGGCCTTGATGTAGCGGCCGAGAACGGTGGTGGAGATGATGGCCAGCGTGGCGAACACGCCGGGGAAGACGCCGATCCACCAGGCGGCGCGCAAATAGCCCTGACCTTCGGAGAGCATCAGGCCCCATTCGGGCGTCGGCGGCTTGGGGCCGAGGCCGAGATAGCTGAGCGAAGCGGAATGGAGAATGGCGCTGCCGATGCCCAGGGTCGAGAGCACGACCAGCGGCCCGATCGTGTTGGGCAGAATGTGGCGCAGCAGCGTTCGCAGCGGCGGCTGGCCGAGCACGCGGGCGGCCTCGACGAAGCCGGAATTGCGGATGACCAGAACCTGGCTGCGCACGATGCGCGCATAGCCGGGAATGGCGGCGATGGCGATGGCGAGCAGGATATTGGTGATGCCGGTGCCCAGGAAGGCGACGACGGCCATCGACATCAGCAGGCTGGGAAAGGCGAGCAGAATATCGACCACGCGCATGAAGGCGAGATCGACCCAGCCGCCCAGCACCCCGGAGGTGAGGCCGATGGCAATGCCCACGCAAACGGCGATCAGCGTGGCGCCGACCCCGACATAGAGCGAATAGCTGGCGCCGTGGACGACGCGGGAAAAGATGTCGCGGCCCAGTTGGTCGGTGCCGAAGATATGCGACCAGGAGGGAGGCTTGAGCGATTGCAGCAGATCGAGGCCATAAGGATCGTAGGGCGCGACCAGTTGCGGCCAGAGCCCGCAGACCAGGAGGAAGGCGAGGACGAGGGCGGCAAGGACGATGCCGGGGCGAAGCCGGCCACGGCGCAATTTGCGCAGGGAGGCGTTTTCGGGCGGGCTGAGCGGGCTGGACAAATCGGTCATGCGGTGGCGCTGCGCAGACGCGGATCGATCAGGCGATAGAGCAGATCGACGGCGATATTGGTGGTGACGAAAATGGCGGCGACGAAGAGCACGACGCCCACGACCACCGGAATATCCTGATTGGTGACCGCCTGCAGGGTGATGCGCCCCAGGCCGGGGCGGCCGAAGACGCGCTCGGTGATGATGGCGCCGGCGAGCAGGCTGCCGAACATTTCGGCCGAAATGGTGAGGCCGGGAATGAGCGCATGGCGCAGGGCATGGCGCCAGCGCACCGACCATTCGGACAGGCCGCGGGTGCGGGCGGTGAGCGCGAAGGGCTGTTCGAGCGCCAGATCCATCTCGGCGCGCATCACCTGGCTCAGCGTGCCGAAAATGGCGAGGCCGAGCGTCGTGACCGGCAGCACCATCGAGCGCCAGCTATTGTCGCCCATGACCGGAAAGATGGGCCATTGGAAGGAAAGGAAGGTGAGAAGCAACAGGCCGATCCAGAAGGCGGGCGTCGAGATGCTCAACAGCTCGATGGCGGACATGAGGCTGCGCACATGGCTGCGGCGGCCGGCCGTGGTGACCGAGGCGAAAACCGCCAGGGTCAGGGCAAAAATCGTCGCCGACACCGCCAGGGTGATGGTGGAGCCCAATTCGCTGCCGATGATGGAGACGACGCTGCGGCGCTGCTGATAGGAGGTGCCCAGATCGCCCTGGAGAATGCGGCCGACAAATTGGCCATATTGCTCCCAGATCGGCCGGTCGAGGCCATATTCGGCGCGGATGAGATCGCGCATTTCGGGCGTGACGGTGGCGTCGGCGCCATAGATGACCTGCACCGGGTCGCTGGGCAGCATCTGCAGGACAATGAAGGCAAGCGAAGCCGCGGCCCAAAGGACCGCGGCTCCCGCCAGAATGCGGACGAAAAGCTCTCTGGCGATCGTCAATTGCGCGCCTACTGCTCGAGCCAGACGTCGTAATAGGTGCCGATCTGGCCCGAGCTCGAGAACACGGTGCCCTTCACCTTGGTGCTCGCGGCGAGCACAACCTGGGGATTGGCGATCGGCACGAGATAGGCGTTGTCGTTGATGATGCCCTGTGCGATCTTGACCTGAGCGCCCTGTTCATCGGGATCGGCCGAGGCGACGGCGGCGTTGAGCGCGGCGTCGAGATCGGGATTGTCGACGAAGCCCCAATTGGTGTTGGCCGGCCACAGCGAGGTCGATTCGAAGGCGCCGAACAGCAGGGTGGCGCCATCGCCCGAGGCCTGCGAGGTATCGACCAGATCGTATTCATTGGCCTTCATGCGCGCATCGACGGTGGCGAAATCGAGCACTTCGCGCTTGTATTCGACGCCGATGGCGGCAAGGCCCGCCTGGATACCCTGGGCGAAGAGTTCGCGCTGCTGGTTGTTCCAGTTGGTGGCGGTCAGATCGGTGAAGCTCAGGCGCTTGCCATCCTTGACGCGGATGCCGTCGGCGCCGATCTCGGACCAGCCGGCTTGCTCGAGCAGGGCCTTGGCGGCCTCGGCATCGAAGGACCAGCGGCCTTCCTGGCCGGCGTCATAGGCCAGCGGAATGCCCGGGGTGATGGCGGAATAGGCCGGGGTGGCGGTGCCCAGGAACACGGCGTTGACCAGCGAGGGATAATCGACGCCGATGCGCAGGGCTTCGCGGACGCGCTGGTCGTCGAGCGGGGCATGGCTCTGGTTGAGCCACAGCGACCACGGAATGCCCGGCTGCTGGGTGCGCAGCACTTGCAGGTTCGGGTTGGCTTCGAGATTGGCGACCGAAATCGCCGGAATGCCGGCGGCGATATCGGCCTGGCCGGATTCGACGGCGCCGACGCGCACCGAATCTTCGGTGAGGAAGCGCAGTTCGATGCGTTCGAGATAGGCCGGGCCTTCATGCTGGGCGGCGGCGGAGGGCCAGGCGTAGGCGTCGTTGCGCTCGAGGATCAGATCCTGGCCCTGGGTGCGGGCGATGACCTTGAACGGGCCCGAGCCGATGGTAACGCCCGGACCGCCGGCGCAGCGCTCTTCCTTGGAGAAGGCGGCGATCGAGGAGGGGGCGACGATGCCGTGCACGGGCTCGGAGAGATCGTGCAGCAACGGGCCATGCGCCTCGCTCAGCGTGAGGGTGACGACATTGCCTTGGGCAACAACCGAGGAGACCGGCACGCCATTGGCGCTGCGATCATCGACCCAGCGCTGGAGATTGAGGCGGACGGCCTCGGCATCGAGCGTGGAGCCATCATGGAAGAGGACGCCATCGCGAATGGTGAAGGTGTAGACAAGGCCATCCTCGGAGATCGACCACTCGCTGGCCAGCCAGGGATAATATTCGCCTTCCTGGGTCTTGTAGATCAGCCGGTCGTAAACGTCCTGCAGGGCGGTCTGGGTATTGCGCGAGGAGCCCTCGTTCTGGTCGAGGCAGAGCGGTTCGTAGGTGGCGACGCGCAGCGTGCCGCCCGATTGCGGTTCGCCCTGCGCCAAGACCGGGCCGCTGATGGCGAAGATCGACGCCGACAACGCCAGGCCGATGCCGTGTAGGATGGTGTTCTTCATGTCTTTTCCCCAAGACTGCCGCGCCGAGCCGGATGACCCATGCGACTGAATTTGTAACTCTACCAACGCCGTCGAGATTGTGCAGAGCGCTGGTTAGGCTGAAATTCCAATAAGTCGAAGAGGAATAGAAATTTTCTCTCCCGTCAATCGGCGTCATGCGGCGCGCGCGCGCGGAGCCTGCCGCCATCCACATCGATGACGGTTTTTCTGGCCGCTTTCAAAGCGAGCGGGCGGCTTGATCGCCTGCGGCAATGGGGGGTAAGGCTGACCGTCGCCAGGCGCCAGGTGGAGCGAGGGAAGCCAATTTGATCGAGATCCGCTCGGTAACGCAGATTTTCGGCGAGCGCACCGTGCTCTCCGATGTCTCGGTTTCGCTCGATGAGCGCCGCATCGCCATCGTGGGCAGCAATGGCTCGGGCAAGAGCACCTTCGCCCGGCTGCTCAACGGGCTGCTGCTGCCCAGCCGGGGCGAGGTGCTGGTCGATGGGATGTCGACGGCGAAGGACAGCAAGGCGGTGCGCCGCCGCGTCGGTTTCGTGTTTCAGAACCCCGACAACCAGATCGTCTTTCCCCTGGTCGAGGAAGACCTTGCTTTCGGGCTCAAAAATCTCAAGCTGCCGGCGGAGGAGGTTCGCGCGCGCGTCGAGGCGGCGCTGGTGCAATATGGGCTGGCGGAATTGCGTACCCACCCGGCCCATCTGCTCAGCGGCGGGCAAAAGCAGATGCTGGCGCTGGCCTCGGTGCTGGTGATGGCGCCGGAGATCATCGTCTTCGACGAGCCCACCACGGCGCTCGACCATCGCAACAAACGCATGATCGCCGACTTTATCCGGGGCCTCAAGCAACGCGCCATCGTGGTGTCGCACGATCTCGACCTGTTGCGCGACTTCGACCGGGTGCTGGCCTTCGAGGCCGGGCGGATCGTGCTCGACGGGGCGCCCGAAACGGTATTGCCGCGTTATCTGGAGATGATGGGGTGAGCGTCGGCGTCTATGTGCACGCCGATTCCGTCGTTCATCGGCTCTCGCCCGGCATCAAGCTGGCGGCGCTTTTCGGCTTCAGCACGCTCATCGTCCTGGTGCGGGACGTGGTTGCCCTGGCCGTGGCGCTCGGATTGGTACTGATGCTGTTTCCTCTGGCGCGGCTGCCGCTGAGCCTTGCCTGGCGGCAATGGCGGCCGATCCTTGTCGTCATGGCGATCCTCGCGGCCGTTCAGTTGTTCTACAGCGACTGGGTCGGCGCCGTTTCGGTGGTGCTGCGGCTTTCGGCGCTGGTGCTGCTGGCGGCCCTGGTGTCGTTGACCACCAAGGCCAGCGACATGATCGAGGCGATCAGCCGCGCGGTGCGCCCGCTGGCTTATCTCGGCATCAGCCCGACCCGCATCGGTCTGGTCATTTCTTTGGCTTTGCGCTTCATTCCGCTGATCGCCGAGCAATTGGAAGAGGTGAAGGAAGCGCAGCGAGCGCGGGGGCTCGAGCGCAATGTCCTTGCCCTGACAATCCCGTTGATGGTGCGCGTTTTGAAAATGGCCACCGAGATCGGGGATGCTATAGAAGCAAGATCCTTCGATCCGGACGACGCACGGCGATTGAGCGATCTGTGGCGGCGGCGGAGCGAGCAACCATCAGAACGGAACGACCATTGAGCACTCGGGATCTGGCCTATATCGCCCTGTTCGCCGCCATCATGGCGGCGCTCGCTATCTTTCCACCCCTCATGTTGCCGATCGGGGTGCCGATCACGGCGCAGTCGATGGGGCCGATGCTGGCCGGCCTGATCCTGGGCGCCCGGCGCGGCGGCCTGTCGATCCTGCTGTTCGTGGTGCTGGTGGCCATCGGCCTGCCGCTGCTGGCGGGCGGACGCGGCGGGCTCGGCATCGTCATGGGGCCGACCGGCGGCTTCATCATCGGCTGGATCCCGGCGGCTTTCGCCATTGGCTGGCTGACCGAGCGGTTCTGGAACGGGCTCAACCCGATCAATGCTTTCCTGATCGCCGTTTTCGGCAGCGTGGTGGTGAGCTATGCGGTGGGCATTCCGTGGACGGCCGCGGTAGCGGGTATCGGCCTTGATCAGGCGTTCTGGCCGATGCTGGCCTTCGTCCCCGGCGACTGTCTCAAGGCGGCGGTGGCGGTTGTGGTCGCGCTGACCGTCAAGCGGGCCTATCCGCTGATCCCGGCCCGCTCGTAGCGGTCGGCCGCAAGGGCGCGCGGGACGGGACTGCGCGCTCTCCATCGGCTTTGCCGAACGCCTGCATGGCCCTCACTCCATCGCCCACGGACTGTTCCCCGGCGGAGGCCGAGTGGATGCGCGGGCCTGCCGATCAAACGCAATTGAGTTTGATAGCCAGACGTGGCCTCTTAGGGGGCGCAACAGTTTCTGAGTGGCAGGACGACATGAGGAACCTTGAAGGCAGGCAGGCCGGTGTCCACCGGCTCTCGGGTTGGCAGGCGATAGCCACCTATTTTCAGCGCAATCCAAGCACGGTGCGGCGCTGGGCGGCCGAACATGGCCTGCCCATCCACCGGCCAGCCGGCGCCGGGGCGCGCAAGGGCGCGGCCGTGTTCGCCTATCCCGACGAGCTGGATGACTGGCTGAGACGCTTTACGCTGCAGGGTGGGGGCCAGCAGCCGGTCAGCGAAGCGCGATCCTCTTCCGAGGCTGGCGCAGCGCCGATTTCGCCGCGGGGCCGGTTGCCGTGGAAATGGACTGGTCTTGCCGCCGCCGCGTTCGGCATTGCTTTGGCGGGGCCGCTGTTCTGGAGCCTCAGCGAAGGGCAGTGGCGCCCGGCCGCCGATGGCTCCGCAACCCGTTTGCACGGCTCCACCGAGGCCAATCGGGAGTTGTTCAGCAATGCCAGCTATCTGGTGGAAAAGCGCACGCCCGAGAGCCTGTCGCAGGCGGTGACGCTCCTCGAACAGCTCACCCGCAACGATCCGGGGGACAGTTTGGCGTGGTCGGAACTCGCCACGGCTTTCAACCTGATGGTCGAATATGGCCAGACCGATGCAGAAACCGGCTATGGAAAATCCCGCGCCGCCGCCGAGCGCGCCCTGGCGCTGAACCCCACGCTGGCGCGGGCGCAGACGGTGTTGGCCGATATGGATTTCTTCTGGCTCCGCGCCACAGGGACCGGGCTGGCGCGCTTCGAACAGGCCCTTGCGCTCGACCCCTCCGATGCCCAGACGCTGCATTGGTATGCCACTGCCCTCGCCTTTTCCGGCGAACCGAGCCGGGCGCTGATCGAAATCCGCAAGGCAAAATACGCCGACCCCGGTTCGCGCGCCATTCGGGTATCGGAAGCCATCATCCTGCTCAGCGCCGGGCAGGGCGCGGCGGCCGGCGCGGTGCTGGAGAGCCTGATCCGCCACGAGCCGGCCTATCGAAATCCCTATCGGTTCCTGGCTTTCGTCAAACTGGGCAGCGGCGATTATGGCGGCTATCTCGACGCCTGGAGCCGGCGTTTCGAGTTGACCGAGGATCAGGCCGGGGCGCGCGTCATCGCGGCGGGGCGCGATGGATTGCGGGGCGGCGGCGCGGAGGCCATGATTGCCGGGATGGGCGCGGCCATGGCCGTAGAGGCGACCCAGGGCGCGCTGGAGCCGTATTTTCTGGCGCATCTTCAGGCCTTGTCCGCCGATATGGGGGGCGCCATCGCGGCGCTCGAAAAGATCGAGACGCGCCATGCCTTCTACTATTCCATCGATCCGGCCTTCGCCGCGCTGCGCCAGCAGGCCGCCTTTCAGGAGGCCTTGCGCAGCATGAAGATGCCGGCGATCTGAGGTTGCACGCGGTCAGCGTTGGGCGAGCACGCTCGAAAGGCGGTCGCCCTCATCGGCGACGACATCGTGCACGCGCCAGCGGTCGTCCTCGTCATCGTCGCCGATCATGATGAAGGTGAAGCCTTGCGCCTTGCCGTCGCTGCCCCAAACCACGGCGCGCACCCGGGCCTCATGGGCGCCCGGAGCGATGCGCTCGGCGGTGACGGTGCGGCGCCCCTCACCAGGGCCGGCCAGAAACAGCAGGCCCGCGCCGGCATTGCCGTGCTCCCAGGCGGCGGCGATGTCCGGGGCCCAGCCCTGATGGCCACCGGGAGGCAGGGTGTTCCAGGGGTGTTCGGCATAGAGGCCGATCACCACCGCCTGCGGCTCCATGGCGAGGATGGGCGTCGAGGGCAGGGAGAGGCCCACAAGCAGCGCCAGGGGCAGGTGGATTTTCAGCATGGGATTTCCTCCGGCAGCGATGGGGCAAGCGATTGCGGGTCAACCCGAACTGGCCTTGCCATCGCCGGCGTGCTGTTCGATCCAGGCATTGAGCTGGTCGAGATCGGCATATTGCGCGCCGCTGATCGGCAGGATGTAGGTTACCCCGCGATGGTCGAAGGCGGCGGCCTCGAAGCTCTGGCGGGCGTAATGCTCGAGACGCGCCTGCCAGTTTCGCGTTTCGGATAGGGGAATGCGCCAGGTCTTGCCGCGATCGAGAATGTGACTGCGCCGCACCACCAGCGTATCGCCGTCGAGCCGGACTTCGGCGAGCCGGGTGCGGCCGCTCCAGCCGATGGCGATCCACAAGGTTGCCGCCAGAAGGAGCACGGAGAGGAGTGAGGCGAGGGCGCCGCCCGCCCAATTGCGATCCTCCGAGGCTGCCGCCATGGCCGCAATCGGGGGGCCGAGCAGAAACAGCCAGATGCCGCGTCCGGTCCGGCGCCGATACACCAGCTGGCCGCCGTCATCCATGGCTGCCCTCACCCCGCTGGCGTGTCGGGTGGCCCGAAAACCGTGAGGGCACTTTTCGGTCCGCTGCGCTAAAGACGCTGACAGGCATAGAGCTGCCGGTTCGTGACATAGCTGCCGGAAGGGTCGCGCTGCTCGTAAGAAAAGCTCATGGTCCTGCCATCGGGGCCGGGCAGGCCCATCATGATGAACATTTCCGGCATGGTGCCCCATTGGGACTGCTGCATGCCCTGCGCCTCGGCTATGAAGTGGTTCTGCTCGACCTTCCACTGGCCTTGCACCTGGAACTGGGTCGGGCCGCCAATGCCGGTATAGGAGCCTTGCGCCTCGATGCCGCCGCCCGGATAGACCCCCATTCGATATTGCTTGACGAAACCGCTGGTGCGCTGGCCCTGCTGGTCGAGCTCGGTATAGCTCATCTCGCATTGCCAGGTGCCCTCGAACTGGGCCGCGCTGGGGGCGCTAGTGGCCACCAGGCCGAGGGTGGCGAGGGCGACAAGCCAAAATGGTCTGGTCATGGTCCTGTCCTTACTTCAGGCCGAGACTGGCGGCGGTGATGCCCTCGGGCTCGGCCACCGTCCAGAAGAAATATTCGATGCCTTCCCAGCACATGACGATGCGGGCGTTCTGCGGGTCGTAGAAGGCATTGGGCGTGCCGCAATCGGCGAAGACGATGTCGAGATCACGCTTCCAGACCAGAAGATTTTCGATGCTGGCGGCGAATTCTTCGAACAGGCGCAGCGTCTCCAGCTCGCTCTGCAGGCCCTTGCCGAAGAAGGTTTGGGAGGGCTGATAGGAGACCTTGAGCGCGGCGCCCTTGGCGTTCGCCGGCTGCAGGCCCGGATATTCGCCGCCCTGGTTGCGGGCATAGGGCTGAACGATCAACTCCCAGGCGCGGTAGCGCTTGGCGAAATCCATTTCGCAGCGACCGCGCTCGCGATCGGGGAATTGCACGCGGTCGGCGAGCGCCCTGAAATGGGTGGGGGAGGAGCCATAGATGATGCAGAGCGTGTTGCGGAAACGCGCCTCGCCGGTCGAGTGCTCATCATACCAGGGCACTTCGACGCCCTGCTGCTTGGAGCGCGCTGCGTCGTGGTGCCAGAGCAGGGTGGAATAGCTCACCAGACTGGTCAGATAGGCGACCATTTCGGGCGCCATGCCCGTCGTGTCCTTCAGGACGGCGGAGAGGACCAGGGCGGAGAACTCATCGACGGTGTCCTCTTCCGAGCCGGTGGCCGGAATGCCCAGCTCGCCGATCATGGCATGGCCGAGCTCATGGGCGAACACCCCGAGGGTGCTGCCCAGCATCATGGCGGAGATCTTTTCCCGCGTGCCCGAAAGCGGTCCGTCGCCGGACCCCTTCTTCTTGCTGATCGGCCCCGGAGCGCCGTCACCGCCCGGCAGGGGCGGGGGCCCATCGCGGTCGGGCAGAGGCGGCGGGCCGTTGGTGCCCTGGGCGAATTCGGGCAGGGTGTGGATCGGCACCCAGCCGGGCATGCCCTGGCGCCAGATCAGGTCATTGGGCGTGATCTGACCGATGGCCAGCGCATCGAGCACCTGCTGGCGGGTGACCGGTCCGGCCTGCTGCCCATTGGCGCCGACATAATAGCCGCCGTCATTGACGCCAGTCGTCACCGGCTCGGGTTGCGGGGACGTGCCGCCACGGGTGAAGACATATTCCTCGACACCCTGATCGCCCATGATGCGGATGGTGATGCCCTGCTGGCTGTGCAGGGCCTGGAACTGACCCTGCTGGCCGTTGCCGAGCGTCAGGGTGCCCGTGACATTTTCGCCGCCATCGCTCTGGCCATTGAGGGTTCCGCTGGTCTGGCCGGACAATTGCCCGGTCACGGTGCGCCCCGACTGCTGGATGACAAGAAAGGTTCCGGCGGCCGCACCGGTGCCTGAATATTGCCCCGTCATGTGATCGGCCATCGCCGCCGCCGTGAGTAGAAAACACGCCAGCACCGACAGCACCAGCCGTTTGACCAAGGACATGCACATCCTCCCGTGAGTGTGGTGGGACGATCGGCACCCGCTCGTGCTTGCGAGCGTGGGAGAGCCGCCCAGCCGGAAATCCAAGATGGGCAAATCCTAGCAATGACGGCGAAGGAGGGGGATGGCGCAAGTACGCCGAAGAATGCCTATGAATGCCTGTCTCGGCGGGAAAGCCACCCGAGCAGCCAGGATCCGGTGCGATGCGGGGGCGGCGACCCGTGATATGCCGGAGGGCACAAGCGGGTCATTCGGGGTGCTCGGTTTGCCGGCGCCGCCAGAACGGGTGGTGGGCAAAGCGCATTTCGCGCGAATAGATATTGCGGCGTTCGTGGGCAAAGCGCTCGACCCCCGCGCGGAGGCGCGCCGCGTAGCCAGCAAGGGCGGAGGCATCGCCATCCAATGTCAGCGCGGCGGCTTGCGCTGCCTGAATGCCGGTCCAAAGCGCGGTGGTCATGCCATGCGCCGATAGGGGATCAAAGGAAATGGCGGCGTCGCCGGCAGCGAGCCAGTCGCTTCCCGCGGCCGTTTCCAGCCAGACCGTCCCCGCCGTCGCCAGCTGCGGCGGTTCGCTTGGCTCGTAGCCGGCGCTTTCCAGCCAGCGCCAGATATAGCGGGTGTCGCGAACCATGTGTTGCCAGAGGTCGAGGCGTTGCCCGATCCGGCGCGGCAGCAGGTCGGGATCGCTGTAAAAATTGATTGCCAGCCGCCGGTCGGCCAGCAGGGTGGCATACCACCAGCCCCCGGCCACGGCCTCGGTAAGCGTGGCCCGCGTCGGATCGATATCGGGCGCGCTCTGCCGCAGGAAGGAAACGGCGGCGACGAGGTGGTCGAGGCGCCGGGGGCGCGCCTCGCGCCTGCCGATCATCGCCCGCCTTCCGGTGGCATCGATCACGAGGCGAGCGCCGATCGTCTGACCGCCCCCGGTGGTCAGGTGCCAACCCGTTGCGGTTCGCTCGGCCTCGCGCAAAGTGTCGTCGAGCCTGACAATGTCTGGGCTCAGTCTGGTCTGCGCCAGCAGCGCCGCTTCGAAGTGCCGGCGGTTGAGCACATGCCCCATGCCGCCGGGCTGGGCCGCGGCGTGGCGTTCGAGCAGTGCATCGCTGCCCCAGGAAGTAAAGCTGAGCTGGGACCGGCGATGCGCGGGATCGTCCAGCACATGGGCAAGGCCAAGATCGTCCAGCAGCGCGCGCGCGGCAGCGGCGAGGCTTTCGCCCGGCTTGCTGGCGCTCGTGTCCTCGGGAGCGATCCAGATCGCCTTCACGCCTCGCTTGGCCAGGGCCAGGCAGGCGGCGCAGCCGGCGATGCCGCCGCCGACCACGGCGATACTCTCGAGAGGGGCAGGATGCGGGCGCATCGGGGGACGGCGCTTTTAGGACAGCTCGCCGTCTTCCGCCGTCCAGTCGAAGCGCTGCTCCATCGAGCCTCGGCCGATCTCGACGAAGAGGCGGGCCGGGATCGATGCCGGCCGTTCCGGGTCGACCGGTCCCGGCCGCTCGACCACGAAGCCCATTTTCTGCCAGACCGAAATCATGTTGCGGATGCCGTCCCAATAGCTGGCATTGGCGTGATAGCCGATGCCGGGAACGCCGCGCGCCCACCAGACCCGGTTTTCAAAGAATTTGACGCGCTGCTCGGGCGGCAGATCCGTGCGCATGAGCTGGTTGTAGTGCTCTTCGGGCAAGACATCGACAGGCAGAAGCGCCGGCCACCAGACCGGAACCGGGAAATCGGCCTGCATGGCGACGCGCTGACAGCTAAAGGCGTCGGGTTGCCAGGGCAGGCCCATCCAGCGCGTGAGATCGCCGGCCATTTGTGGACCGATCGGAGCGTCCGCGCCGGAGGTGGCGCTGCTGAAATCCAGCACCCGGCCGACATTCTGCACCAGCGAAGGCCGCGTGCCGCGGGCGATGCGGAACATTTCGGCCTGTGGGTCGGCATGGCGCGCATAGAGCTCGGGCAGCCGCAGATAATAGGAAAGCTCGACGCCGGGATGGAAGGCGCCGCCCGAGCACGGCTCCAGCGCCGCCTCGGTCAAGGCATGGGGGCGCTGTTCGACCGGCAACTGGTCGAGGTCGGTCACCTGGTCGAGCGCGGCATCGGCGAAGTCGTTCTCGAAGGCGCCATCGGCCCAGAGGCGCAGGCGCTCATATTGCAGCTTGGGGAACTGGAACCACTGTAGGGGGCTGCCATTGTGATCGACGCCGTCGCCCGGCATCAATGGCAGTTTGAGATGTTCTTCCTTGAAGGCGTTCGGACCCATATTGTAGGGGTCGCGGAAGGCGGAGAACACGTTCTGGCGGAACGCCTTGTTGGCCTCGCTCGGATCGGCGAGCTGGGCGAGATAGGCCGCGCTGGAAAAGTCGCCGATATCGAGCCATCCCTGCTGCAGATTGGCGGCGGCGGATACCCATTCCATCAGCGCCAGGCGCCGGAAGGTGGGATAGATATGCTGGCGGAACGAGAGCGGCGCCTGCGGCGGCTCGCTCCATTTCTGCTCCCAGTTCATGTTTTCGACGACGTCGTAGAGCGTGCTGATGGCCGGAATTTCCGGCGCGAAATCGGGCCCCACACAGGCGATCCAGGCCCCTTCGGCATCCAGAACCCGACCATCAGAAAGCGTGACGTGGGCATCGACCGGGCCGTCGCACCAGTCGTCATTGTCGGCGAAATTGGTGATCGCGGTGCCGCGCGGCGATTGGGAAACGCCATCGGCCGGAACGACCAGCAGCCGTCCGGCCGCATCGGTGCGCACCTGCCCCAGCCCCACATCGACGCTGTCCCAGAAGCGGCCCTTCATGGCGTAGTTCTGGTCGTTGCCGTTCCAATTGGTGTTCGCGCCGCTGATCGATACCGCGCCCGGATCGATGACCAGCATTTTTTCGCGCTGCGCCGTGGTGGTGAAATACTGATTGCGCATGCGGGTCGGGATGCCCGGGGCATGCTCGCCATTGTCATGCGGGTTGACGAAGCCGTACCAGGCGGCCTTGGTGTTCGCCACGTGGACGCGCCATTCGATGCTGGCGTCGGCAGCGGTCAGTTCCTGGATGACCCGGCCCTGATCGTCGAAGGCGAAGATGCGGAACCGCTGGACCTGCTTCTTGATCAGCGAATCGCCGTCCTTGAAGCCGCCCTCCGGATGGGCCGGCACGCCGGGCAGTTCGGGGGCATAGAACCACTTTTGGCTGCCTCCGACGCGGCTGATCCCCAATGCGGGATAAATGCCGACACGCGCGATGCTGGCGCCGGCCGGCGCGGCCTGGTTCTCAGGCGTGGCGGCAACCGCCAATTTGGGCAGAAACGGCAATCCGAGCGCGGCCAAACCCGACAAACCAGCCACTCCTGCCAGAAAATCCCGCCGCCGAACCTTGTGCTCTTCCGCCATGTTTCCCTCCTGAGGCTGGGTCCGTCTTACCTCCAACTGTTTTGATTCTTGGTAAAGTTTTGGCCAAGGCGCGGCCGCTGCGTCCCTCGCGGACAGCAAGGGACGCGGCAAAGCGCGGGGCGGGAGTGGGCCGGTGCCCTTGCGGCGGAAAGCGGATCAGGCCGAGCGGACGGCTTCCCCATCGAGCGTGCGCACCAGTTCCTCGGCGGAGCGCGGAAGATACTCGGCGACGTCGTTGACCGAGGCGTCGATATGGGCCTCGACCAGGCTGGCACACTGCTCGACATTGCCCTCGATGGCGGATTCGAAGATCTCGGCGTGTTCCTTGCGGACATCGCGATGCTTGCGATTGTTCTTGAGCGCCAGGCGCAGATAGCGGTTGCTGTGCTCGTGCAGCAAACGGCGGAAATCGATCAGCCAGCTGTTGCGGCAGTTCTGCACGAGGCAGTCGTGGAACACCTTGTTGCGCTGATGCCACTCGCTGGCGAGCTCGAGATTGTCTTCGGTGAGCATGCGGTCTTCGACCAGCTTGAGCTTGCGATAGGCCGCGAAGAGATTGCCTTCCCAATTGTCGTCGCGATGCGCCAGCGATGAGCGCAACGCGCCGACCTCGATGATCTTGCGCGCCTCGCTGATGTTGCGGAAGTCGTCGTAGCTCAATTCGCGTACGCGAAAGCCGCGCTGATGCTCCGTCGTCACCAGATTGTCGATCAGCAGCCGCGACAGAGCCTCGCGCATGGTCGCGGTGGATACGTCGAACTCGCGGCGCAGATTGTCGACATGCAGATGCTCGCCGGGCGGCAGCTCGAAGCCCAGAATCTGGCGTTTCAGTTCGGTTCGCACGGCTTCAATTGCCGTTGGTTTGGCGGTGGTGGGGGTGCCGATATCCATGATGACCAAGTCTTCGAAACTCCGTCAACCTATTTCGACAATCGCGATAAATCAACGATTTTCGATGCTCGAATGGAGGTGAATTTCACAAAAACGTTTTTAACGTTGACTAAACGATTTTGCTGATCCATCAATTTGGATAAGACGGAGCAGGCACGAGACCGGCCGTACCTGGGAGGAGAGACAAGATGCTGCAGCAACCAATTCTGCCCGAGCATGGGTTGTTCATCGACGGCGCCTATGTCCCGGCCACCTCGGGGCGGACCTTTCAAAAGATCTCGCCGGTCAGCGGCCGCGTCATCGCCACAGTGCACGAGGCGGGACGCGACGATGTCGATCGCGCCGTGCGGGCGGCCAAGGCGGCGCTGTCGGGGCCGTGGGGCAAGATGAGCGTCGCCGAGCGCGCCGGGCTGCTGCAGGATTTGTCGCAGGCCATCAATGCGCGCTTCGACGATTTTCTCGAGGCAGAAATTGCTGATACCGGCAAGCCGAGAAGCCTCGCCCGGCTGGTCGATATTCCGCGCGGCGGCGCCAATTTCGCCACCTTCGCCGACATGATCAAAAATCTGGGTGCGGAGTTCTTCGAGACCGCCACACCCGATGGCGGGCGGGCGATCAATTATGGCGTGCATCGCCCCAAGGGGGTGATCGCGGTGATCAGCCCGTGGAACCTGCCGCTGCTTTTGATGACCTGGAAGGTCGGACCGGCCCTGGCCTGCGGCAATACGGTGGTGGTCAAGCCATCCGAGATCACGCCGCACACCGCCACGCTGTTGGGCGAGGTGATGAATGCGGTTGGTATTCCCAAGGGCGTCTATAATGTCATTCACGGCTTTGGCCCCAATTCGGCCGGCGAATTCCTGACCCAGCACCCGCTGGTGGACGGCATCACCTTCACCGGCGAGACGCGGACCGGCGAAGCGATCATGAAGCAGGCCGCTATCGGTCTGCGCGATATTTCTTTCGAGCTGGGCGGCAAGAACGCCGCCATCGTCTTTGCCGATGCCGACCTCGACAAGGCGGTCGCGGGCACCATGCAGTCGGTGTTTTCCAATTGCGGCCAGGTCTGCCTGGGCACCGAGCGGGTGTATGTCGAGCGCCCGGTCTATGAGGAGTTCGTGTCGCGGCTGAAGGGCGCAGCGGAGGGGCTGGTGCTGGGAGGGCCGGACACGCAAGGCGTGAGCATGGGGCCGCTGGTCTCCGAAGAGCACCGCGACAAGGTTCTGTCCTATTATCGCCTGGCCGAGGAAGAGGGCGCGACGGTCGTCACCGGCGGCGGCGTGCCGCAATTCGGCGACGAGCGGGATGGCGGTTTTTTCATCCAGCCGACGATCTGGACCGACCTTGCCGACACCAGCCCGATCATCCGCGAGGAAATCTTCGGCCCGTGCTGCCATATCCGCCCCTTCGACAGCGAAGAGGAAGTGATCGCGCTGGCCAATGACAGCGATTACGGCCTGTGCAGCGCCATCTGGACCGAGAACCTGTCGCGGGCGCATCGGGTGGCGCCGCAGATTGAGGTCGGGCTGGTCTGGGTCAATTCGTGGTTCCTGCGCGATCTGCGCACCGCGTTCGGCGGGTCCAAGAAGTCCGGCATCGGCCGCGAGGGCGGCGAACACTCGCTCGAATTTTATACCGAGCGCGCCAATATCTGCGTGAAGCTCTAGGGGGCGGCGATGGAAGACGCAATCCACCAGGCCGCCAGCGCACTCGCCAATGCCGCGCGCCATCGGGCGCCGATCGCTCCGATCACGCCCGAGCTGGGCGCGGGAGCCGGCATCGACGCCGCCTATGCCGTGCAGGAGGAAGTGACCAAAGCCGCGCTCGCCGCGGGGCGGCGCCTCGTTGGGCGCAAGATCGGGCTCACCTCCGAGGCGGTGCAGGCGCAACTGGGCGTCGATCAGCCCGATTACGGCATGCTGTTCGCCGATATGGAATATGCCGATGGGCAGACCATTCCGGCGGGGCTGCTGATCCAGCCCAAGGTCGAAGCCGAGGTGGCGTTCGTCCTGGGGCGCGACCTGCCGGGCGAGGATGTCACGGCCAGCGAGCTGATCCGTGCCATCGACTATGCGCTGCCCGCCATGGAGATCGTCGACAGCCGTATCCGCGACTGGAAGATCGGCATTCTCGATACCATCGCCGACAATGCGTCCTCGGGGGTCTATGTCCTCGGTTCGCGCCCGGTGCGGCTGGCCGATTTCGAGCCACGGCTGTGCGGCATGGTGATGGAGCGGGCCGGCGAGCCGATGAGCTTTGGCGCCGGAGCCGCCTGCATGGGCAATCCACTGATCGCCTCGCTCTGGCTGGCGCGCCGCATGGCGCAGGTCGGTCGTCCGCTCGGCGCCGGGGACGTGATCCTGTCGGGCGCGCTGGGCCCGATGGTGGCGGCGCGTCAGGGCGACGCCTTCCGCGTGGCCATCAACGGGCTGGGCGAAGTCAGCGCCCGCTTTGCCAGAGGGGAGGAATGACCATGGCGCACAAGGTGGCGATCATCGGTTCGGGCAATATCGGCACCGACCTGATGATGAAAATACTCAAGGGCTCCAACGAGCTCGAAATGGCGGCGATGGTCGGCATCGACCCCGATAGCGACGGGTTGTCCCGGGCGCGCAAGCTGGGGGTGGCGACCACGCATGAGGGGCTGGACGGGCTGCGCGCCCTGCCGGGCTATGCGGATATTGCCATCGTCATGGATGCGACCTCGGCCTATGCGCACAAGGTGCACCATCCCGTGCTGATCGCCGATGGCAAGCAGGTCATCGATCTCACCCCAGCCGCCATCGGCCCCTTCGTGGTGCCGCCGGTCAATCTGGACGAAAACCGGGCGGCGACGGCGCTCAACATGGTGACCTGCGGCGGGCAGGCGACCATTCCCATGGTGCACGCGGTGCGCCGCGCGGTCGATCGGCTCCTCTATGCCGAGATCGTCGCGTCGGTGTCGTCGCGCTCGGCGGGACCGGGTACGCGCGCCAATATCGACGAATTCACCCAGACCACCAGAAGCGCCATCGAGAAGGTCGGCGGTGCGGAGCGGGGCAAGGCGATCATCGTGCTCAATCCGGCCGATCCGCCGATGCTGATGCGCGACACGGTGTTCACCCTCAGCCAGGGCGGCAGCGAAGACGCGATCCGCGAGAGCATCGCGCTTATGGTCGAGCAGGTGCAGAGCTATGTGCCTGGCTATCGGCTCAAGCAACAAGTGCAGTTCGAGCGCATCGGCGACAACGCCCCGCTCAACGTGCCGGGCGTCGGCAAGGTGTCGGGCCTCAAGACCTCGATCTTCATCGAGGTGGAGGGCAATGGCGACTACTTCCCGACCTATGCCGGCAATCTCGACATCATGACCTCGGCGGCCAAGGCTACGGCGGAAAGCTGGGTCCGGGCGCAGACTGGAAAGGTGGCCTGACATGGCGATCACCGACAAATCACGCCTCTATATCCAGGATGTGACGCTGCGCGACGGCATGCATGCCTTGCGCCATCAGGCCGATCTCGAGGCGGTGGCGCAGGTTGCCGGCGCGCTCGATAAGGCAGGCGTTGACGCGCTTGAAGTCACCCATGGCGACGGGCTGTCCGGCTCGTCCTTCAACTATGGCTTCGGCAGCCATTCCGATCTCGAATGGATCGAAGCGGCCGCGAGCGCGGTCAACAATGCGCGCATCACCGTGTTGCTGGTGCCCGGTATCGGGCTCGCCGACGACCTCAGAGCGGCCTATGCCGCCGGCGCCCGCTCGGTGCGCATCGCCACCCATTGCACCGAGGCCGACGTGTCGCGTCAGCATATCAAGGTGGCGCGCGACCTCGGCTATGACACCGCCTGCTTCCTGATGATGGCGCATATGACCTCGCCCGAGGCGCTGCTGGAACAGGCCAGGCTGATGGAAGGCTATGGCGCCGAATGCGTCTATGTGGTGGACAGCTCCGGCGCCATGCTGCCCGAGGATATCACTGCGCGCGTCACGGCGCTGCGGACGGGGCTCGCGCCGCAGACCGAAGTGGGCATCCATACCCATGAAAACCTGCATCATGGCATTGCCAACGCGGTGGCCGGGGTGCGGGCCGGAGCGGTGCGGGTCGATGGCTCGCTCGCCGGGCTCGGCGCGGGGGCCGGCAATGCGCCGATCGAGGCGCTGGTCGCGGTGTTCGACCGGCTGGGCATGAAGACGGGCTGCGATTTCACCAAGCTGTCGGCGGCGGCCGACGATCTGGTGCGGCCGCTGATGGACCGCCCGGTGCGGGTCGACCGCGAAAGCCTGATGCTGGGTTATGCCGGGGTCTATTCGAGTTTCCTGCGCCACGCCGAAAAGGCGGCCAGGGATTACGGCATTCCCGCCTCGAGCATTCTGGTCGAGCTGGGCCGCCGCAAGATGATCGGCGGCCAGGAAGACATGATCGTCGATGTGGCGCTCGATCTCATCGCCGGGCGGGAGGCGACACCATGACCACACTTGCGGCGACCGCCCAACGGCTGGACCAGGCGATCCGGACGGCCACGGCCACCCATCAGATGCCTGAAGCCGAGCAGTTCGATGCCGCCACCGGCTATGCCGTGCAGGCGATGGGGATCGAGTTACGCCGCCGTCGCGGCGAAATGGTGATCGGCGTCAAGATGGGGCTCACCAGTCGCGCCAAGATGGCGCAGGTGGGCGTCGATGAAGTGACCTGGGGCCGGCTGACCGACGCCATGCGGCGGGAGGAGGGGGGAAGTCTGGTTCGGGCCGATTTCATCCACCCGCGTGCCGAGCCTGAAATCGCCTTCGTTCTCAAGCGGCGGCTGAGCGGCACGGTGAGCCTCGTGGAAGCGGCGCTGGCCATCGAGGCAGTGGCGCCCGCCGTCGAGATCATCGATTCGCGTTACGAGAACTTCCGCTTCTCGCTGGGCGACGTGGTGGCCGATAATTCTTCGTCCGCCGCTTTCTTTCTGGGCCCCTATGCCCGGCCCGATCTGGATGTCGCCAATCTGGGCATCGTGCTCACCATCGATGGCCGGCCGCGCGAGATCGGCTCGTCGGCGGCGATCCTCGGGCATCCGCTACGCGCGCTCGTTGCGGCAGCGCAGATGACCGCGCGCGCGGGCCATGTGCTCGAAGCCGGCGACATCGTCCTGGCGGGCGCGGCCACGGCGGCGGTGCCGCTTGAGGCCGGCATGCAGGTCGAGGCCGAGATGCAGTCGCTCGGGCGGGTCGGTTTTTCGGTCGTGTGAGGAGAAGACCCATGCCGCTTGTCGAGATCACCATCATTGAAGGACGCAGCCCGGAACAGAAGCGGGCGCTGCTCTTCGAAGTCACCGGAGCCGTCGAACGCGCCATTGCGGCGCCACGCGAGACGATCCGGGTCGCGATCCGCGAATTGCCCGCCGAACACTGGGCAATCGGAGGCCTGTCGATCGCCGAGAGGCGGGCCAAGGAGGCCGATACGCCCAAAGCGGGCTGAGCGCCGGGAGGAAAACGGCCGCTTCAGATCCGCCTAATCAGTCAATTTCAAAGGAGGAATGGAAATGACCTACAAGGAACCCATCCACGACGTGGCTCAGCTGGCCCATGTGGAGATCTATTCGCCGGACGTGGACGCCACAGTGTGGTTTTTCCGTGACCTTCTGGGCATGGAGGAGTCGGGGCGCGAAGGCAATTCGGTGCATATGCGCGCCTATGAGGATTTTTATCACCATTCGCTGACCATCACCCATCGCGACACGCCGGGCCTCGGGCACATGGGCTGGCGTTCGTTCTCGCCGCAGGCGCTGGAGCGGCGGGCCAAGGCCATC
>JAHCJW010000037.1 GCA_026126125.1 Devosia sp. | reverse complement strand
ATAACCGCGCCAAAAAAGCTTTGGCCCTCGTCCCTTGGAACGAGGGCCATAATGCCGGACATGCGAAGTGAGGATCAGACCGCCTTGAGGCGGAAACGCTGGATCTTGCCCGATTCAGTCTTGGGCAGGGCCGTGGTGAAGACCACCGAGCGCGGATATTTGTAGGGTGCGATGACGGCCTTGACGTGGTCTTGCAAGAGCTTGACCGTCTCGGGCGTCGCATCCACGCCTTTGGCAAGCACCACATGGGCCTCGACGATGGTGCCGCGCGCCTCGTCCGATGCCCCGATCACCGCGCATTCGCTCACCGCTTCATGCTGCAACAAAGCCGCTTCCACTTCCGGCCCGGCAATATTGTAGCCGGCCGAAACGATCATGTCGTCCGAGCGAGCGACGAAATGGAAGTAGCCGTCCTCGTCCTGGGTGAAGGCGTCGCCGGTGACGTTCCAGCCGTCTTTCACATATTCGGCCTGCCGGTCGTCGGCGAGATAGCGGCAACCCGTCGGCCCCTTGACTGCGAGCTTTCCCACCGTACCGCGCGACACTTCGCGCATCTGGTCGTCCACTACCATGGCGCTATAGCCGCGCAGCGGCTTGCCGGTACAGGCCGGATACAGGTCGTCCTGGCGGTTGGAGATGAAGATATGAAGCATTTCTGTCGAGCCGATGCCGTCGATGATCGGCTTGCCGGTACGGCTGCGCCAATCGTTGAACACGGCCTGAGACAGGGTTTCTCCCGCGGAGACGGCGAGGCGCAGCGATGAAAGGTCGGCCCCCTGCTCCATGGCGTTGAGCATAGCGCGATAGGCGGTGGGCGCGGTGAAGACGATCGTGGCCCGATAGGTCTCGATGATCTCGATCATATTGGGGGGCGTCGCCTGTTCGAGCAGGGCCGCCGTGGCGCCGAAGCGCAGCGGGAAGACGGCCAGTCCCCCCAGCCCGAAGGTGAAGGCCAGGGGCGGCGAGCCGACAAAGATATCCTCGGGCGTCACCTGCAGGACTTCTCTGGCATAGGCATCGGCGATGATGAGCAGATCGCGATGGAAATGCATCGTCGCCTTGGGCACGCCGGTCGAGCCGGAGGTGAAGCCGAGCAGAGCCACGTCGTCGCGCCCGGTACGTACCGCCTGGTAACGCACCGGCTTGTTGAGCGCGGCGCGGTCCAGGTCCGCATCGTGATTGGCGGTGCCGTCAAATCCCACCACCCGCTTGAGAAAGGCGCTGCTCTGGGCGGCGGCCGCCATTTCGTCCATCAGTCGCGTGTCGCACAGGGCCAGCGTGATCTCGGCCTTGTCGATGATCTTGGTCAATTCGCCGGCGCGCAACATCGGCATGGTGTTGACTACCACGGCGCCGGCCTTGGTGGCGGCCAGCCAGCAGGCGACCATGGCGGGATTGTTGGCCGAACGGATCAGCACGCGATTGCCGGGCTGCACGCCATAATCTTCGACCAGGACATGGGCGAGCCGGTTGGTCCAGTCGGTCAGTTCCTTATAGGTGCGCTGACGTCCATTGCCGATCAGGGCCACATGGTCGCCAAACCCCTTGTCCACCATGGCATCGGTCAATTCGACCCCGGCATTGAGCCAGTCGCCATAGGCAAATTTCGACGTGTCGATCTCCGGCCACTGCTCGGGCGGGGGCAGCCGGTCCCGGGCGAAACTATCGATATGCGCTGTCGGCCCCAACATTGCTCTCTCCCTTTGGAATACACGCCGCTCCGTTGCGGCGCCCCCTCGGCGCCCCGGACCTGGCTTGGAAATGTTGGTTTCAGTGTTGTATCGGCCCCAGGTCATTTCAAGAAAATTGTTTTAGGTATTTAGTAATCTAAACGCATGGAAGCGACGCCACAGCAGCTTCCGGCTAGGCGGCGCGCGGCAATTGCATTACTTGCAACCTTCACCAGAGGGACGCCGGCGCAGGGCCGGCGAAAGGCGTCGGAGGGTGGCCATGATCTATCGGCAGGTGCAGGACTGGGACGATGCCTATGCCAATGGCGTCCATATCGTGGGCGGGGGGCAATGGCCGGACACCTGGACGGATCGCGCCAAGCCATATCGGCAAACACTGCGCGATTTGGGGCGGGCCGAACTCGATCTTGCCTATGGGCCGGGCGAACGGGAACGCTTCGACCTCTTCCACCCGGAGGGCGCGGCGCGGGGGCTCGTGGTCTTCGTGCATGGCGGCTATTGGATGGCGCTCGACAAATCCTGCCTGTCGCATCTGGCCGCAGGTCCGCTTGCCCATGGCTACGCGGTGGCCATGCCCTCCTATTCGCTCTGCCCGACAGAGCGCGTGACCCGCATCGTGCAGCAGATCGCCGCCGCCATTGCCGCGGCGGGGGAACGGGTCGCAGGGCCGATCCACCTTACCGGCCATTCCGCTGGCGGGCATCTGGTGACGCAGGTGGCAACCACCGGCACGCCCCTTGCCGAGGCGATGCGGGCGCGACTGGACAATATCGTGTCGATCTCGGGCCTGCACGACCTGCGGCCGCTCCTGGCAACGCGCATGAACGAGACGCTGCATCTCGATGCTGCGGAAGCGGTGCTGCAGAGCCCCGCCCTCTGCCAGCCACTGGCTTCGATCCGGCTGACCGCATGGGTGGGTGGCAGCGAGCGGCCCGAATTCTTGCGCCAGTCGGCCTTGCTGGCCAATATCTGGACGGGAATGGGGATCCCAACCGCCAGCGTCGTCGAGGCCGACCGGCACCATTTCAACGTGGTCGATGGCCTTGCCGACCCGGCGCACCCGCTGACCGAGGCGCTGGTGCGCCCGGCCGCGGGATTTTAGCGATCAGGCCTCGTCAGGACCTGCGAAGATGCCGGTCTGCACCGCGACATTGCGATAGGCCGCGCCGGCGGTGAAGCCGCCATCGATGACGAAATCCTCGCCGGTGATGAAGCTCGAAGCGTCGGAGACGAGGAACAGCACCAGTTCGGCGATTTCCTCGGGCTTGCCGCTGCGGCGCATCGGGGTCATGCCGATCATCGGCTTGAGATGGGGGCTCGTGGCATTGAGGCCGGTGACGACCAGGCCCGGACAGATGGCATTGACGCGGATATTTTTGTCCACCAGTTCCATGGCCGCACTGCGGGTAAGGCCGCGCAGGCCCCATTTGCTGGCGGTATAGGCGGGGTCGTAGTGGCCGGAAAAGCCGCTATTGGACGAGATGTTGACGATGGCGCCACCGCCACTTTCGGCCATCAGCGCGCTGACCGACTGAATGCCGATAAAGGCGCCGGTCAGATTGACCTTGAGCACCTTTTCCCAGGCATCGAGCGCGGTGCTTGCAACCGTGGTGCGGTTGATGATGCCGGCATTGTTGACCAGAATGTCGAGCCGCCCGCGCCATTGCCGCGCCAGCGCAACCGTTGCGGCCCAGCTTGTCTCGCTGGTCACGTCGAGGCGGATGAACTTTGCCTCATGCCCCTCCTCGGTCAAGGCGCGCGCCAGTTCTTCACCTTCAGCCTCAAGCACGTCGGCGATGATGACGGCAGCCCCCGAGCGGGCGAGGAGACGGGATTCGGCCTCGCCCTGCCCCCGCGCGCCGCCGGTAACGATGGCGAGTTTGCCTGCCAGAGTGCCCATGTCATGCTCCTGCTGGAATGGTGAGCTGACGCTGGCTGCCCAGTCCGTCTATGCCCAGGGTGATGGTTTGGCCGGGACGGAGGAACACCGGCTCCGGCTTGATGCCCAGACCCACGCCGGGCGGGGTGCCGGTGGCGATGATGTCGCCGGGCTCGAGCGTCATGAAGCGGCTGATATAGCTGACGAGAAACGCTACTCCGAAAATCATGGTGCCGGTATTGCCGGTCTGGCGGCGGACACCATCGACCTCAAGCCAGAGCCCGAGATTTTGCGGATCGGGGATTTCATCGCGCGTCACCAGCCACGGACCGGTGGGGCCGAACGTGTCGTGGCTCTTGCCCTTGGTCCATTGCCCGCCGCGCTCGGACTGGAAGCTGCGCTCGGACACGTCATTGACGAGGCAGTAGCCGGCCACATGGGCAAGCGCCTCCTCCTCCCGCACATATTTGGCGCGGGTGCCGATGACGACGCCCAGCTCGACTTCCCAGTCGGTCTTTTGCGCGTCGCGCGGAATTTCGACCGGATCGTCCGGGCCGTTGATGGCGGTGGTCGCCTTCATGAAGAGCACCGGCTCGACCGGCGGCTCCTTGCCGGTCTCCCGGGCATGGTCGGCATAGTTGAGGCCGACGCAGATGAACTTGCCCACCTGGCCGACAGGCGCACCAAGGCGGCCGGGCTCGAGCGCGGGCAGGCTCGCCGGATCGATGGCGGCAAGGCGCGCCAAACCCTCGGGCGAGAGGACGGAACCGGCAATGTCGGGAACGATGCCGCTCAGATCGCGGATCACCCCGCCCGCATCGCGCAAGGCGGGGCGTTCGGCCCCCTTCGGGCCATGGCGCAGAAGTTTCATGGCTCAGCCGCGCCGATAGCCGACAAGGCTGGCATCGTCGACATCGGGCAGGTTGACGACGATATTTTCCGGCGTGCGGGTGGTCAGCCAGATCAGCTCTTCGGTGGTCGACATATTGACTTCCACATGCGGCCAATAAGGCGGCACGAAGACGAAGTCACCCTCCTCCATGTCGAAAAATTCGCTGTAATTCTCGCCGAAATAGATGCGGCCCTTGCCCTTGAGCACATAGCCGCCGGTTTCCGCTTCGCCGTGATGATGGGGCAAGGAGCGGTAGCCAGGCTCATTGCTGACCTTGCCGAACCAGATCTTGGTGGCCGGGGTATGCTGGGGACCGACCCCGGTGACGCGGACGCAACCGCCGGACTGACCGGTGCCGGTATGCTCCTCGCCCTTGCGGGTGACGACTGCGGTGACCTTTGCGCTCATGGGCTCCTCCAAAATGTCGCGGCGGACCGTGTTCCGCCTGCCTTCTATATGTCGCGTTTTAGTTTAGACTTCAAGTAATTTCACAGGCGCCGGGCCGCTTGCGAGCCCCGGCGGGCTGGCATAACAAGGAAGTTCAGAGGAGGCTTGCCGTGAACGAACGCTCCAAAATCTGGATCGACGCCGAAACCAAGATCGCCGACGCGCCGGACGATCACCGCGATCAGTTGCGGCTCTGGTTGCGCCTCTTCAGCGTCACGCGGCTGATGGAGAACGAGGTGCGCAGCCGGCTGCAAAGCAGTTTCGACGTCACCTTCCCGCGCTTTGACATTCTCTCCCAGCTCTACCGGGTTCCCGATGGTCTCATTCTGGGGGAACTTTCCCAGCGCCTGATGGTGTCTCCGGGCAATATCACCTCGGTGATCGCCCGGCTGATCGAGGATGGCCTGATCGTCAAAACCCAGAACCCCGAGGACCGGCGGGAAAATATCGTGCAGATGACGGCGCTGGGGCGCGCGCGTTTTGCCGAGATGGCGGCCGCCAATGAAGAATGGATCCGCAATCTTACCAAGGGCCTGGCGCCGGCCGATGTGCGTTCGCTGCTGGCGCTGCTGGCCAAGATGAAAACGTCGGTGCGCCAGGCCCTCGAGGAGTGATCAGTCCGGCACCACGGCCAGGACCTGAATTTCGATCTTGGCGCGGTCTTCCATCAGCGCCACCACCTGCACGGCGGCCATGGGCGGGAAATGCCGGCCGATGGTTTCGCGATAAGCGGCGCCGACGTCCTTCATGCGCGATTTATAGGCGTGCCTGTCGGTAAAATACCAGGTCATCTGCACGATATGCTCGGGCCTGGCGTTGCCCGCTTCGAGCACGGCGACCACATTCTTGAGCGTCTGGCGTACCTGATCGACGAAATCGTCGGACTGGAATTCGCAATTTTCGTCCCAGCCGACCTGGCCACCCACTTGCAGGATGCGGCCACGGGCCGAAATGCCGTTGGAATAACCGATGGGCTTGGCCCAGCCTTCGGGCTGAATGAATGTGTGGCTCATGACAGAGGCTCCAGATAGCGGGAAAGGCCGGCGCGAACGTCGTCGGGCCAGGCGCGGGCTTTGTGATCGAGGGTGGAGGTGGCGACGATGCGCTGCTTGACCGTCCAGATGACGTCGCCGCGCACCGAAACCACGGTTTCAAGATCGAGCGAGGCGCGGCCGATAGCGCGCACATGCACGGCGAAATCGAGAATATCGCCATAGGTCGAGGGCCGCTTGAACTCGATATTGAGCGTCACGGTGGGCAGGCCCATCTGCCGCTCGAACATCAGCTCCTTCCAGGTCACGCCGAAGGAGGCGAACATGGCTTCGTTCACATCGACGAGCATCGAAAGATAGGCGGGATGATAGGCGATGCCGGTGAGGTCGCAGTCGCCGAAACGCAGGGCTGTGGAATGAGTATAAGCCATAAGGATTCCTTGTTATCCGGCCATCACTTCGCCACCGGCGACCACGATGGCCTGACCGGTAATGGCGCTCGCGCCGGGAGAGACGAGCCAAAGCACGGTGTCGGCGACTTCCCCGGGCGCCACGAGACGCCCCTGGGGATTGGCCTTGGCGAGTTCCGCGCGGGTTTCCGCCGCGCTGCGACCTGTCTTGCCGGTGATTTCACCCACCGCCCGGTCGATGAGGGGCGTGTCGGTAAAACCGGGACAGACGGCGTTGACGGTGATCCCGGTGCGGGCCAATTCGAGCGCCAGCGAGCGGGTGAGACCGATCACGCCATGCTTGGCGGCGCTATAGGCGCTGACATAACGATAGCCGACCAGACCGGCGGTCGAGGCGATATTGACGATGCGCGCGCCCGCGCCATGGGCGCGAAGATCGGCCAGCACCGCCTGGGTGACCAGAAAGACGCCGGTCAGGTCGGTGGCAATGACCTTGGACCAGAAGCCATGATCCATCTTGTCAAACGGAGCGCTGGGCGCCTCTCCGGCATTGTTGACCAGAATGGATACGGCGCCGAACCGGGCCTGGGCCATCGCGATGCCAGTGGCGATGGCCTCGGGTTGGGTGACATCGAAATATGCGACCACATTGATCTGGTCAGGAGGCAGGCTCGCGGCAAAAGCCTCCAGCCGCGCCCGGTTGCGGCCGGCCAAGGTGACATTGGCCCCGGCGGCGAGCAGAAGCTGCACCACGGCCCGGCCGATGCCCCCCGCCGCGCCGGTCACCAATGCGTGCCGGCCGGCAAGAATTTTCTCCGCCTGGCTCATTTGGCGGCGCGCTCGAGATTGGTTTCGTACTGACCCTTGGCCGAATAATATTGCCTCGGCCAGGCCACCGACTTGATGCCGATCTTGGCGGTTTCGTGCAGGAGCCAGCTCGGATCGGCCAGGTGGGGACGCGCCACGGCGCAGAGATCGGCGCGGCCGGCGGCGATAATCGAATTGGCGTGGTCAGCTTCCGAAATCGCACCCACGGCGATGGTGGGAATGCCCACCTCGTTGCGGATCTTGTCCGAGAACGGGGTCTGGAACAGGCGACCATAGACCGGTTTTTCCTCTTTCAAGACCTGACCGGACGAACAGTCGATGATGTCGGCGCCGGCTGCCTTGAACATCTGTGCGAAGATGGCGGCATCGTCCGGCGTATTTCCGCCCTCGAACCAGTCGTGGCAGGAGAGGCGCACGGAGATGGGCTTGTCCTCGGGCCAGACCCGGCGGATCGCGGCAAAGACCTCAAGCGGGAAACGCGCCCGGTTTTCGTGGCTGCCGCCATAATCGTCGGTGCGGATATTGGTCAGGGGCGAGAGGAAGCTCGAGAGCAGATAACCATGGGCGCAGTGGAGTTCGAGCCAGTCGACCCCCGCTTCATGCGCCCGGATGGCGGCGGCAACGTGATCGGCGAGAACGCGATCCATATCGGCCCGGTCCATGGCCTTGGGCCTGTCGCTGTGCTGGAGATAGGGCAAGGCGGAGGCCGAGATCAGCGGCCAGGCGCCGGTCTCGAGCGGCTGGTCGATGCCGTCCCAGGCCAATTTGGTCGAGCCCTTGCGGCCGGCATGACCCAATTGCACGCCGAGCTTGGCGGTGGTGTTGGCATGGACGAAATCGGCCAGGCGCTTCCAGCCCTGGGCCTGCTCGTCGTTCCAGAGCCCGAGGCATCCGGGGGTGATGCGGCCATCTGGGGAGACGCAGGTCATTTCGGCAAAGACCAGAGCGGCGCCGCCCATGGCGCGGGCGCCCAAGTGCACCAGGTGGAAATCGTCGATCATTCCATCGGTGGCCGAATACATCGCCATGGGAGAGACCACGATGCGGTTCTTGAGCGTCACGCCGCGCAGGGTGAAAGGCGTCAGCATGGGGGGCAAAGCGCGCTGGCCCGGAGCGGCATCGAGCCCATTGCGGGTGGCAAACCACCCCTCATAGCTTTCGAGCCACTCGGCGTCGCGCAGGCGCAGGTTTTCGTGGCTGATGCGTTGTGAGCGCGTCAGCATGGAATACATGAACTGCTCGGGTGGCAGGGTGTCGGCATAGCGCTGCCCCACCACTTCGAACCATTCCATGGCGTTGCGGGCGGCATTCTGGATGCGGGCCACATCGACGCGGCGGATGGCTTCGTAGTCGGCGAGCACGGCCGGGATCTGCGCCTTGTCATGGCCATGGCGCTGGAACTGATTGGTCAACTCGATGGCGTCTTCGATCGCCAGCTTGGTGCCCGAGCCGATGGCGAAATGCGCGGTATGGGCGGCGTCGCCCATCAGCACGACATGGGAATTGCCGTTGAAATGGCTCCATTTCCCACAGATCAGGCGGTTGAAGTTGAGCCAGGCCGAACCCCGAATGTGGTTGGCATTGGTCATCAGCGGAGCGCCCTCGAGCACTTCGCCGAAGAGGTCCTGGCAGAAAGCGATCGAGGCTTGCTGGTCAACCTTGTCCAGCCCATGGGCGAGATAGGCTTGCTCGGTGGTTTCGACGATGAAGGTCGAGGTATGGCTGTCGAATTTATAGATATGGGCCTGGAACCAGCCATGGTCCGTCTTGCGGAAATCGAAGGTGAAGGCGTCGAAGAGCTTGTTGGTGCCCAGCCAGATATAGCGATTGGGACGCACGGCGAGATCGGGCTGGAAAATGTCGTTATAGGCGCGGCGGATCTTGGAATTGAACCCGTCCGAGGCGATCACCAGATCGGCATCGGGAAAGTCGAGATCGCCATGAGCGTCGGTTTCAAAGACCAGCTCTACCCCCAGCGCCTCGCAACGGCGCTGCAGGATATTGAGCAGCTTCTTGCGCCCGATACCGACAAAGCCATGCCCGGTGGTGCGCTGGCGCTTGCCCTTGAACACGACCTCGATGTCGTCCCAGTGATTGAAGGCATCCCGGATCTCTTCGGCGCTTTCGGGATCCCATTTGACCATCGCCTCCATGGTCGCGTCGGAAAACACCACCCCCCAGCCAAAGGTGTCATAGGGCTTGTTGCGCTCGACCACCCGGATGGAGTGTTCGGGGTGATTTTTCTTCATCAGAAGCGCGAAATAGAGGCCGGCGGGGCCGCCACCGATACAGACGATACGCATGGTTTCTCCATGGCCGGGCGGGCCGCCGCGACGATATTGCTTTAGGTATAAAGTAATATCATGCAATCGGCGCCGTCAAGCCGTCGGCGCGACATTCGCCGCCAACCTCTATCCCCGGCCGATATGGGTCAGAAGCACATCGATGAGGCCATTGGCGACGACCTGTCCGCGCCCCGGCCCCAGAACGACGAATTCCACTTCGCCCAATTCGGGCAAGCCGCTTTTGGCATCCACGATCGCGAGCCCGGTCGGCACCAGGCGCGGCGAATGGGCGGCAACGCCCATGCCCGCGAGGGCTGCCGCACGGATGCCACTGAGGCTGCCGCTGGTACAAACCAGATGCCAATCCCTGCCGGCCCCGTTCAAGGCGTCAATGGCGAAGCTGCGCGTGACCGAAGGCGGGGGATAGGCGATGAGGGGAACCGGCAAGGCCGGATCGAGGCGCAGCTCCGGACGGCCGACCCAGACCAGCCTTTCCCGCCAGGCGGTGTCCCCGCGCCTGTCCCCCTGCCGGCGCTTGGCAAAGATGACATCGAGCTTGCCGGCGTCAAAACCTTCATAAAGCGCCTGCGAGAGCCCGACGGTCAGTTCGAGGTCAACCTCGGGATAGTGGCGGCCAAAGCTGCGCAGCACATCCGATAGCGAGAGCAGCGCGAAATCCTCCGAGATGCCCAGTCGGATCCGCTGCCGGCGCGCCAGACGGGCAAAATGATTGCCCAAACTATCGTGGGCGGCGAGGGCCTGGAGGCAAAGTTCGCGGGCCGCGGCGCCCTCCGCGGTCAGCACGACATTATGCGTGGTGCGCAGCAAAAGGCGCTGCCCGAGGGCCTTTTCGAGACGCTGGACATGCTGGCTCACCGTCGATTGCTGCAGGCCAAGATGCTTTGCCGCCTCGGAAAAGGAGGCGTAGCGGGATACTTCGAGGAAGGAGCGCAACCAGCTTGGCTGCAGGTCGGGGCGGGACATGTTATCGCGATTTATGATAGCCGTTATCTTTGCTATCACGCTTCATTCTCAATGTTGAGGGGGTTATCCTCTTCCAAGGAGGTGGCGATGCACAACCCGCTCAAACGATTTGGAATCGACTATTACACCATGCTGCTGCTGGGCACGGTGGGGCTTGCCATCGTGCTCCCCGCCCGTGGGCAGGCGGCCACGGTGGTGTCGACAATTGCCTTTTACGCCGTTGCGGTGCTGTTTTTCCTTTACGGCGCGCGGCTCAAGCTCGAAACCGTCATGGCCGGGCTGACGGATTTCCGTTTGCAGGGGCTGATCTTTGGGGCCACCTATGTGCTGTTTCCAGTGCTCGCACTGGGGTTGAGCGCCCTCTTCAGGCCCATTCTCGGCGACGAGCTGGCCATCGGCATCATTTTTCTGGGCATTCTGCCCTCGACGGTGCAGTCCTCCATCGCCTTTACCGGCCTCGCCAGGGGCGACGTTGCCGGCGCTATCTGCGGGGCGACCCTGTCCAATCTCCTGGGCGTCTTCATCACCCCGGTCCTGGCTGCCGTGTTGCTGGGAGCGGCCGGTGGCGGCTTCAGCTGGCAGGCGGTGAGCAGCATTGCCATCCAGATCCTGTTGCCCTTCGGCCTCGGCATGGCGCTGCGCCGCTTCATCGGCGCATGGGTCGAGCGGCAGAAGCTGCTGACGCTCAGCGTCGATCGCGGCTCGATATTGCTGATCGTCTATTCGGCTTTCGGGGCCGGCGTGGTCGCGGGGGTCTGGCAGCAGGTTCCTGTCTCCTCCCTGTTCGGGGTGCTCGCTGCCGATGCGGTATTGCTGGCGCTTGTGAGCCTTGCCATGCTGGCTGCGGCCCGCGCCGCGCGACTGGCCCCGTCTCAGCAGACGGCATTGCTGTTTTGCGGCGCGACCAAGAGCCTTGCCAGCGGATTGCCCATCGCGGTGCTGTTGTTTCCGCCAAACATCGTCAGCATGGTGGCGCTGCCGCTGATGCTTTTCCATCAGCTGCAATTGCTGATTTTTGCTGCCATCGCGCAACGGAAAAGCGCCGTGGCCGCCGCGTCCGAAATGGCGGTGACGCGCTAGAAGCGCGCTGCTGCCCCCGTAGACGACCTCATCTTACATCGCGGAATAGTCATGAACTTCGACCTGCCCTACCCCTCTTCGCGCAGCCCCGTGCTCGGGCGCAATGTCGTGGCGACCTCCCAGCCCCTCGCCGCGCAGGCGGGCCTGGCGATGCTTGCCAAAGGCGGGACGGCGGCGGATGCCGCGGTGGCCGCCGCCATGGTCATGACCGTGGTCGAGCCCACCGGTTGCGGGGTCGGCTCGGACGCCTTCGCGCTTTACTGGGACGGGTCGAGCCTGCATGGTCTTGATGCTTCGGGGCGCGCGCCCGCCGCCTGGACGCCCGAGCGTTTTGCCGGCCGGCAAGACATGCCGCAACGCGGCTGGGACGCGGTGAGCGTGCCCGGGGTCGTTTCGGGCTGGATCGCCTTGCATGAACGCCATGGCAGGCTGCCTCTCGAAATCGTGGCCGAACCCGCCTTGCGCTATGCCCGGGACGGGTTTGCGGTCAGCCCCGTCATTGCCGTTCTCTGGGCCAATGGCGCCCGGCAGCTTGGCGATCAGCCCGGTTTTGCCGAACATTTCATGCCCGATGGCGCCGCGCCCAAGGCGGGCCAGATCGTGCGCAGGCCCGACCTTGCCGACACGCTGCAAGACATCGTGGCAACGCGCGGGGCTTCGTTTTATCGCGGCAGGCTGGGGGAGAAGATGGCGGCCCATGCCGCGCTCCATGGCGGGGGCCTGACCCTGGCCGATCTCGATGCGCATCGGGCCGACTGGGTAAAGCCGATCTCGGTCGGCTTCCGAAAGGCCGCCGTCCAGGAAATTCCCCCTGCCGGGCAAGGCATCGCCGCCTTGATGGCGCTGGGTCTGCTCGAAAATTTCGACCTCGAAAGCCATGGCGTCGACAGCGTCGAGACCACCCATCTCATGATCGAGGCGATCAAGCTCGCCCTTGCCGATGCCGAGCAGCATATCGGGGACGTCGACGCGATGACGGTGAGCGCGGCGGATTTGCTCAGCCCCGCTTATCTGGCCGAACGCCGCCGTCTGATCGATCCGGGGCTTGCGGGACTGCCGGCCTATGGCGCGCCCCGGCCCGGCGGCACCATCTATCTCTGCGCCGCCGACGCCGAGGGGCGCATGGCCTCCTTCATCCAGTCCAACTATATGGGTTTCGGCTCCGGCGTCGTTGTTCCGGGCACCGGCATCAGCCTGCAGAACCGTGGCGCCGGCTTTTCGCTCAAGGCCGGGCATCCCAATCAGGTGGGGCCGGGCAAGCGGCCGTTCCATACCATCATTCCGGGCTTTGCGACGACACGCGACGGCGCGCATCCGCTCATGTCGTTCGGCGTCATGGGGGGGCCGATGCAGGCGCAGGGCCATTTGCAGATGGCGGTGCGGGTCCTCGCCTATGGCCAGAACCCGCAGGCGGCGGCCGATGCGCCGCGATGGCGCGTCGCCGGCGGCCGCAAGGTCGTGGTGGAAGCCAATTTCGATCCTGACCTCGCCCAGGGCCTTGCCGATCTGGGTCATGAGGTCGTGCGCGAAACGCCGGACGCGGTGTTCGGCTTTGGCGGCGCCCAGATGATCGTTTGCGGCGAGGACGGCTATATTGCGGGCTCGGATCCGCGCAAGGACGGCCAGGCGGTCGCATTCTGAAAGCACAGACAGGCTCATGACCCTCAGCATTTCCGTCACGCCCGAAACAGACCTGATCGATGTTCCGCGCCGAATTCGCGTCTGTGGCGTCCCGCCCGGCGCATCGGTGACGGTGACGGCCGAAACGGCTGGACCGGGCGGCAGCCTTTCCCGGTCCGAAGCATGTTTTGAGGCCGATGCCCGGGGCGAGGTCGATCTCTGGGACACCGCGCCCAGCCGGGGCGACTACGACACCGCCTCCCCCATGGGCCTTGTCTGGTCGCAGCACGAGGTCATCCCCGGCTCTTCCGCCAAAACAGGCGCGCAGACGGTGCAGCCGATCGTCATTGCGTTGACCGCGCGCTCGGCCCGGCACGAGGCCAAAACCTCAATGGTCCAGATTCTCGCCGGGCAAGGTATTACCCGCCGCCCGGTTCAGGAGGACGGCGTCACCGGCGTTCTCTATATGCCTCAAGGCCCGGGCCCCCATCCCGGCATCGTGATCCTCAACGGATCGGGCGGGGGGATGAACGAGCCCCGCGCCGCTCTTTATGCTTCGCGCGGCTATGCGGCTTTGGCGCTGGGGTTTTTCCGGGCTCCGGGACGACCCGACTGGATCAATGACACGCCGCTCGAATATTTCCGCGATTCGCTGGCCTGGTTCCGGCGCAGCGTGCGGCCCAAAAACGACTTTGTGGCTCTCACCGGGCAGTCGCGGGGCGGCGAACTGGTGCTGCTGCTGGCCGCCACTTTTCCCGATGCGGTCTCGGCGGTCATGGCCTATGTGCCTGCCTCCTGCATCCATAGCGCCCAGAGTGCGGGCGACCCGGCCCTGGGCCGGCTGGCGCCCACCTGGACGCTCGATGGCAAGCCCCTGCCCCATTTATGGGACAAGAACCGCACAGGCACCTATGCGCCCTATGACAATGGTCCGGAGCCGCGCCGCCACGAATATGCCCTGCTGACGGCCATGGCCGATCAGGCCGCCGTCGAAAGAGCCAGGATCAAGGTGGAGAATATCCGCGCGCCGGTGCTGCTCATCAACGGCACCGACGATGGCTGGTGGCCGACCGACTATCATTGCGCGGTTGTCGCCGAGCGGATGGCGGCGGCCGGCCGGCATGTGGAAAGACTGCGCTATGAAGGCGCCGGCCACTCGATCCTCTTTCCCTATGTTCCGACAACCGGCATTGACGCGCCACATCCGGTTTCGGGCATCGTCTCGACCAATGGCGGCACGGCTGCGGCCAATGCGCGGGCCGACGAGGGGAGTTGGGCGGGTGCGCTCGATTTCCTGCACCGGATGCAAGCGGAGGCCGGGCGATGATGACCAGAGACGACCTCATTCCCGTCCTGATGGAAACCCCATTGGGCTCGGTGCTTCTGGGCATCGACACCGCTCGAGCCCCGGTTTCGGGAGGCGCCTTTCTTGCACGGGTGGATGGCGGGCTTCTCGATGATTGCACGATCTACCGCATCGTCACCGCGGCAAACCAGGCATCCGGCAATGGCCACCCGATAGAGGTCATCCAATGGGGGCTCACCTTCGAGCAGGACGACGGACTTTCTCCCATCGCCCACGAGCCGACCTCGGTGACGGGCCTGCAGCATCGGCGCGGAACGCTGTCGATGGCGCGACGGGAGCCGGGAAGCGCCGGGCGCGCCTATTTCTTTTGTCTCGGGGGCGATCTGGCATCGCTTGACGAAGGCGGCGGGCGTCACCCGGACGGGCACGGCTTTGCCGCTTTCGGCCAGATTCTCGAGGGCTGGGACGTCATCGAGGCCATTTTCGCCGCCGCCGAGGAAAAGGAGCGGCTGGACGAGCGCATTGCCGTCACGCGCGTCCGGCGGGCTTGATCTATTCGGCCGCCTGATGGTTCCGGCGCAGGATGTCTTCGGCGCACAGATAGCCCCAGCTCATGAAGGGCCCCAATGTGGTCCCCGCGCCAACGCCCCGCGTGCCGATGGGATTGGCCATGGCGGCGCCGGCGGCATAAAGCCCATCGATCACGGTTCCATCGGGACGCAGCACGCGCCCTTGCGCGTCGGTTTTCGGCCCCCCCTTGGTGCTCATGATCGAGGGATTGAAGCGGATGGCGATGAAAGGCGGCTTGAGGATCGGCTCCAGCCCGGCGCGCTTGCGCTTGTCGGCCTTCTGATGGGCCCGGGTCTTGCCTCGTCCGAAATCGGCGTCGACCCCGGTGCGTGCGAAGCCGTTGAAACGCTCGATGGTTTCTTCAAGCGCGCCGCTGGGCAAGCCGATCTTTGCGGCAAGGGCCGCAAGGCTGGGCGCCTTGACCAGCCAGCCCGGCACCATATGGGAAAAGATCCGAACCAGGGGAGCCTTGCGCAGATAGCGGGCGTCGGTGATCACATAGGCTGGCAAATGCAGCGGCTCGTTGGTCACGGGATCGCGCTCGATGAGCGTTTCTCCCAGATTCACATGCAACTCATCCCAGAATCGTTTGCCGTGGCGGTTGACCACGATGGCGTTTTCCTCGGCGTGATAGGGCACAGGCATGCCATGCAGGTTGCCCCGGTAAAAACTGGGAATGGCGGCGGTGACATTGGCCTGGTCCATATGACCGAGCTCGGCCCCGGCCGCCTCTGCCATGCGCTGGCCATCGCCGGTATTGCCGCGGGGTGAGCCGCGAAATTGCACCGGACCAACGAGATATTGCCGCGTCATCTCCTCGTTCCATTCAAAGCCGCCGGTCGCGATCACTGTGCCGAGGCGCGCGCGCACCGTTTCCCTTCTGCCCTTGCGCTCGATCACCGCCCCAATGGCGCGGCCGTTCTCGATGAGAAGCTCAACGCCCTTGGCGCGGGTTTCAAGCCGCACGCCCGCATCCTGGCAGCCGCGCACCAGTCCGAGCATCAGCGCGGTGCCCTTGCCCGCGGTCAGGGTCAGCAGGCGCGGCAGCAAGCGCGGCAGAAGCTCGAGGGCGGTCCGCACCGGCTTGTGGTAAAGATCGGTTTCGAGCACTTCGTGATAGGTGAAGATTTCGGGCAAGGTGGAGCCTCGCACGCGAAAGGCGTCGCGTCGCGCAACCAGCCGGCTTATGGGCAACACCGACATCATCCGCCCCTTGGACCGCGATCCGGCAATATCGGCATAAGGATCGGGCTCGCCGGTGAGGCGGAAGTGCAGAGGGGTTTTCCGTTCGAGGAGGCGCAGCATGTCGGGCCCGGCCTGCAAGAGCGCGCGCCAGTGCTCGGGATAGCTCCAGCCTTCCGGCGCCACGGCCTGAACATAGCAGAAAGCGTCCTCGATATTGTCTTCGATGCCCGCTTCCGCTGCCAGATGGTTGGCAGCGACCCAGATGCCGCCCGCCGACATGGCGCTGGCGCCCCCTAGCTTGCTGGTCTTTTCGCAGACCAGAACCTTCAAGCCGGCGCTGGCGGCGCGCAGCGCCGCGACCAGAGCGGCGCAACCCGAACCAAGGACCAGAACGTCGACTTCGCCTTCGAGCGCTTGCATGCCCATCCCACTCAACGCCAATTCTCACGATTAAAATCTACATATCAAATAGGCAATTGGATTTGCCTCGGCAAGTGTCTTATGTGCATAAGCACGGAGGCATGGACGAAGAAACGGCCAGCCCGCGACCGGAACCAACGGCAAGCAACGGAGAAGCACTTGAGCAGGCTGAGCAATCCAGTTGAGCAGGCGGATACGCGCGCGCGAATCCTGCATGCGGCCGTCGACATCTTTGCCAGCCGCAGCTTCGAAAGCGCGACGCTCAAGGAAATCACCGAGGCGGCTGGCGCCAATATTGCCGCCGTCAACTATTACTTCCGCTCCAAGGACGAGCTGATCCGGCAGGTCATGGCGGATCTGTTCGGGCGCGTGAACAGGGCGCGAAACGTGGCCTTACTGGCCTATGAAAAGGCCGTGGCCGATGGGAAAAAGCCGGGCCTCGAGCCACTTCTGGATGCCCTGATCCGCCCGATGGTGCATTTGGGCACCGAAATGCCCCAGGGCGCGGCCAATATCAGCCTCTTGATGCAGGCGCGCGTCAGCCCCTCGGTGCCCGACGATCTGTCCAGCTCGGAGGATGACGTCATTCACGAGCGCTTCATCGCGGCCCTTGCCCGCATCCTTCCGCATCTGACGCGCAAAGAAATCATCTGGCGCTATAATTGCGCCCGCGGCGCGATGATTTTCGTGCTCGCCGAACTTTCGCCCAATATCCACCAGATCGTCAGGCTGGCCGACACGCAGCGCAAGGCCGATGAAGACACCGTTGTGCGCGAGCTTATCGTCTTCACAACGCAAGGATTTTTGGCTGGATCGGCGGGCACCACGCTCGCGCAATAGGGTTTTCCCGCCGGAAGAGGCGCCGCCGCGCGGCGCTTCCCCGGGACGATCCTTTTACCAAGCTCCGCAAATTTTCTGCACGCGCCGACACAGAAACGCTCTTGATCGGCTCCGATTAAAATGCAAGTTTAAATTATGAATTTTATATGGCGGAGGATGCCATGGCCTTGGATGCCGTTGAACTGGAGATCGTTAGCCGCAAGCTGTCGGCCATCACCGATGAGATGTATTTCGCCATCCAACGGGCGTCGCGCTCCGCCTATGTGAAGGAAGCGGCGGATTTCGCCACGGCCATTCTCGATCTCGACGGCAACGTCTTTGCCTATCCGCCCTCCGCCTCCTTTGCCTTTCTGGTGGATTGCAACTATCGCACCACCATCGAGGCGGTGCCCGATGTCGAGCCGGGCGACGTCATCATCACCAATGACCCCTATCGGTCCGCCGGGCTGGCGACGCACCTGCCCGACATCAACCTGATCCGGCCCCTGTTCAGTCAGGGCAAGCTGGTCGCATATGCCTGGTCCTTCGTGCATTGCGCCGATATCGGCGGGGCCGTGCCCTCCTCGATGTCCCCTGCCCTGACCGAAATCTTCCAGGAAGGGTTGCGCATCCCGCCGATGAAGCTCTTCCGCAAGGGGGCGCCCAATAACGATGTCTTCGACCTCATCCGCTCGAACTCCCGCGTGCCGGACATCACCCTGGCCGATCTGCGCGCCATGGCCGGGGCGCTGGCTCTTGGCGAAGCGCGGCTCAGCGAATTCATCGAGCAGATCGGGGAGGCGGCCTATCTCGACCATGTCAAATCGGTACAGGATTATGCCGAATTGCGGGCGCGCGACATCCTGCGCAAAATCCCCGATGGCGCCTATGAATTCTGGGACTATATGGACGACGACATGGTGTCGCGCGTCCCCGTGCGCGTGCGCGTCAAGGTTTCGGTCACGGACGGCCATGTCCAACTCGACCTGACCGGCACCGACCCCCAGGTCAAGACGTCCTATAACGTGCCCTCGGCCGGCCAGCGCATGTATTGGCTCACCTTCCGGCTCACCGGCTTCATCACCACCCAGGCGCCCGACATTCCCAAGAATGCCGGCATCTACCGCAATATTTCGGTGATCAATCCGCCCGGCACGGTCTTGAACGCGGAGTTCCCCGATGCGGTGAACCTGCGCGCCTCGGCGCCTTATCGGCTCTTCGACAGCATCAATGGCGCCCTGATCAAGGCGGTGCCCGATCTGATGCCGGCGGCGACCGGGGGCACCATGGTGCCCTTCGCCTTCGCCGAGACGATGGAAGACGGCAGCCGCAAGGTCGAAGTCGTGCAGCCGATGAAGGCCGGCATGGGCGCGATGCGCGGCCGCGACGGCGTCGATGCGCGCGACAATTCCCTCAACAATATGCGCAACCATCCTCTGGAAACGGTGGAAGGTCACAGCGCCCTCGTCGTCACCGAATATGACATCCGGCCCGATAGCGGTGGCCCGGGCCAGTGGCGCGGCGGGGTGGGACAGATGATCACCGTCCGCTCCACCACCGATAGCGGCGTCATCGTCGCGCGGGGCATGGAGCGCCTGCGGTTTCCGCCTTTCGGCATCTTTGGCGGACGGCCGGGCGCAACGCTGATCTCCATCTTCAATCGCGGACGGCCCGACGAGCGCCTGATCGCCAAGATCCACGAGCTGCACATGGCCAAGGGCGATACCTTAACGCTGATGATGCCGGGCGGCGGCGGCTATGGCGATCCTTTCGCCCGCGACGAGGCTCTGGTTCTCGCCGATGTGGTCGATGGCTTTGTCAGCAGCCAAGCGGCCCGCACCGATTATGGCGTCGTGATCCGCGATGGCGTGGTGGACGCGGCCGAAACGCAAAAGCTGCGCGCCGCACCGCGCGCCGCGCCAAAATCCGACTTCGATTTCGGCCAGTTCCGCGACCTCTGGGAAGCGGTATTTGACGATCCGGCCATGCTGGAATTGAACCAGCGGCTGTTCAAATTGCGCAAGTCGAGCCGCCACGCGATCCGACGCAAGATTTTCGAACGCGTCGTGCCCGAGCTTGCCGACCCTGCCGCCGTCGATCTGACCACAGCGCTTTTGCAAACGGAGATTCTGCGCGCCCGCTTCGCCGAGGCCGTGGAAGAGCTTTTGCCTGCAACCGGGAACGTCGCCTGAAATGACGGAACACTCCAATATCAAATCCGCAGCTGCTTCGGGTTGCCGCATCGGCATCGATGTCGGCGGCACCTTCACCGACTTCGTGCTCGCCGATACCGCGACCGGCCTGATCACCATCTTCAAGGAACCCAGCGTTCCCAAGGACCCCTCGGCGTCGGTCGAGCGCGGCCTGCCAAAGCTGCTTGAACGCGCCGGATGCCGGCCCGAAGATGTGCGGCTGATCGTGCATGGCACGACCATCGGGCTCAACGCCGTCATCCAGCGGCGCGGGTCCAGGATGGGGCTGGTGGTGTCTCGCGGCATGCGCGGCATCCTCGAAATCGGCCGCAGCCAGATGCCCAATGCCTTCTCCTATCTGGTGCCCAAGGAAGAGGCCCTGGTAAAGCGGCGGCTGATCCTGGAAACCGGGGCGCGCATTCTCGAGGATGGCAGTATCGAAAGCGAGGCGAGCGAGGCCGAGCTTGACGAGATCGCCGCAAGCTTCCGCGCCGCCGGTGTCGAGGCGGTGGGGGTTCTGCTCATGCACGCCTATCGGCGCCCCGATGTCGAACTGGACCTCGCCGAGCGGCTTAAAGCACGGCTGCCCGGCGTCGAGGTGGCTGCCTCGGCGGCGATCTGGCCCGAGCAGCGCGAATATGAGCGCGGTCTCGTGACGCTGATGAACGCCTATGTGCAGCCGATCATGTCGAGCTATCTCGATCGGCTGGACCGGCGCGTCAAAGGCCTCGGCATCACCGCGCCCATCTATATCACCGCCAATAATGGCGGCACGCTCAGCCTTGCCACGGCGGCCGAACGGCCCATCGATACGCTGTTGTCCGGTCCCGCTTCGGGCGTGGTGGCCGCCAGCGTCTCGGCGCGCGCCTCCGATATCGATCAGGTCGTCACGGTGGATATGGGCGGCACTTCGGCGGACATGTCGGTGATCATCGCCGGCGAGCCGGAAATGACCAACAATACCCATATCGGGGATTTCCCGATCATCCTGCCCGTAGTCAACGTCTCCGCCATCGGCGCCGGCGGCGGCTCGATCGTCTGGGTGGACGACTATGGCGTTCTCAAGATCGGTCCGGCCTCGGCCGGCGCCGATCCCGGCCCGGTCTGTTATGGCCGGGGCGGCACGGAGCCGACGGTAACGGACTGCTATCTGGTCTCCGGCTTCATCGACCCCGACCGCTTCGTCGGCGGCCGGATGCGGCTCGACATCGAGGCTGCCCGCACCGCGCTCGACCGCATCGGCGCGCAGATCGGGCTTTCAGAGAGCCCCGACCGTCCTGCCCGGGCCGCCGAAGCGGCCTTGCGGGTCACCACCGCGGTAATGACCGCCGAAATGACCAAGGGCATCGCCCAGCGCGGTCAGGACCTGCGGGCCTTTACCCTCCTGCCCTTTGGCGGCGCGGGGCCGACGCAAGCCAATCTGATTGCCGACACGGCAGGATTGTCGCGGATGATCGTCCCGGCGCGCCCGGGCACTCTTTGCGCCCTCGGGGCCATCATGGCCGATGTCAAACGCGACTATGTGCGCAGCGCCTTCTTCGACCTCACGACGGACGGAACCGCCGGCCCGCGCATCGCCGCGCAGGTCAAGCAACTCGCCGAGGAAGCGGGCAGCTGGATCAAGGGTGAGGGCGAGCTGCTGACCGGCCACGTCTTTTCCGTGTCGTTCGACATGCGCTATCATGGCCAGGCCTTCGACTTGCCCGTTTCGGTCGCCTGGGCCGATGCCGACATCGACGTCGCGGCGGCGGTGGAAGATTTCCACCGCACCCACGAACGCCTCTACCACTTCCGGGATCTGGAGGCCTCGGTCGAGATCACGACCATTCGGCTGCGCGTGACCGGCCATGTCGAGCCGCTTCGCAGCGCCGCAGTGCGCCCGTCCACCGCGCAAAAGACACCCCATACCCGCGAACTCTATTGGAAAGACGCCGCCCACAGCGCCACCGTGATCGCGCGCGATAGCCTCGCTGTCGGCGATGTCTTCCAAGGGCCCACCATCCTCGAGCAGGAGGACACGACCGTCGTCGTCCTGCCCGGCTGGCATGGCCGTGTCGACCCGGCCGGAAACCTGATCGTCGAAAAATCCGAGCACCAGTGAGGAATTGGCTCGGCCCCGTTGGAGGAAAACATGACGCTTACATCACATCTTCGTTCTCTCATGATTGGAACGGCGTCCGCGCTGGTTCTGGGCAGCAGCCTGGCCCTGGGGGCCATGGACAATGCGCCCGAAATGGTGCGGCTCGGCTTTGACGTCGACTCGCTCTCGCTTGACGCGCGTCTTGCCGCCGAAACCACCAGCTACCGCCTCAACGATCTGCTCTATGATGGCCTCGTCCGCCTCGACAAGGACTTCCAGCCCCAGCCAGCCCTGGCCACGAGTTGGGAATCCCCCGATCCGCTGACCCTGATCTTCCATCTGCGCGAAGGCGTGACCTTCCACAATGGTGACGCGCTCACGGCAGAAGACGTCGTCTTCACCTATACGACCATGGTGGACCCGGCGCTGAACGCCCGGTCGCGCTCGCTCTATGAACCGATCGAAAGCGTCACGGCGATCGATGAGTTCACCGTCGAGTTCAAGCTGAAGGAAGCCTATGCCCCGCTGATGTCCTATCTTGATCTGGGCATCGTGCCGCGCGCGGCCGAGGGCAACGCCGATTTCGGCTCGTCCCCGGTCGGCACCGGTCCGTTCCGCTTCGACAGCTGGCTGCGCGGCAGCCAGATCAACCTCGTCGCCAATCCCGGCTATTGGGGCGGCGAACCGGCGGTCAAGCGCATCGAAACCGTGATCGTGGGGAATGGAACGGCCCGGGCGCAGGCCATCGCCGCCGGCGACGTCGATCTGGTCTATAGCCCCCTGCCGCCCTCTGAAGTCCAGACCCTGTCGGCCAATGCCAGACTGAGCCACAGCGTCACCCCTTCGGTGTCCTTCATCTATGTCAATTTCAACACCGCCGATCCTCTCCTCGCCGATCCGGCGATGCGCGTGGCGATTGCCAAGCTGATCGACCAGCCCACCATCGTCGAGCAGATCTATGGCGGCCTCGACAAGACGGCCTCCTCGATGCTGATGCCGGCCTTTCCCTGGCTCAATGACGAGGGCATTGCCCAGCCCAGCTTCGATATGGAAGCGGGCATGGCCGAACTCGACGCCCTGGGCTGGGCGCTGGGACCCGATGGTGTGCGAGCAAAGGACGGCAAGCCGCTCTCGTTGACCCTCGGCACCAATGCCGAAGACGCCGAGCGCGTTCAGTCGGTCGAATATCTGCAAAACATCTTCACCGCGGCCGGCATCGCCACCAATGTCCTGGCCGTCGACTATCCCACCTTCATGCAGGGCAACCAGGGAAAGACCTACCAGATTTCGTTCCTGAGCTGGGGCAATCTAGTCGATCCCGACCGGGCCATGTATGGCCAGCTCCATACCGGGGGCAACTTCAACTGGGGCAGCTATTCCAACCCGCAGGTCGATGACGCCCTGGAGAAGGGCCGCAGTGAAAGTGCGATCGAGGCGCGGGCGGAAGCCTATCAGGCAGCGGCCAGCCAGATTGCCGCGGATCTCCCCTATTACGTGGTCTCGCATCAGCAATTGCACGCCTTCACCTCGGAAAAGCTCAGTGGTTTCGAACCCGATGCCCGTGGGTTCCTGACCGAACTGGCCGCACCTTCCGCCCAGTAAGACCGCCCAGCCCCGCCCGAAATCTCTTCTCGGGCGGGGCACAAGCCACGCCACCGGAGTGAAGCATGCTCGCTTACACAGCCAGACGTATCCTGACCCTGATCCCGCTCGTCTTCGGCATGGCGACCGTGGCTTTCTGTCTCCTCTTGTTTTTTCCCGGAGATCCGGTGGCGGTTCTGTTGGGCGATGCGGCGTCTCCCGAACAGGTGGCGCAGGCAAGGGCCAGCCTGGGACTGGACCAACCCTGGTTCATGCGGCTGGTCAATTATCTCTGGTCGCTGGCTCACGGCGATCTGGGCAGCTCGATCTTTCAGCGGCGCCCGGTTCTCGACATCATTCTCGAACGCCTTCCCGCCACGCTCGAATTGGCCAGCGCGGCGATGCTTGTCGCGGTTGCGATTGGCCTGACCCTTGGCATCGTGGCGGCGGTCTGGCGCGGCACCGTGATCGATATGGGGGCGATGCTGCTGGCCCAATTGGGCATTTCCATGCCGGTCTTCTGGCTCGGCATCATGCTTGTCTATGTGTTTTCCGTCACCTTGGGCTGGCTACCGGCCATCAGCCGCGGCCCGGATCTGGTGCCAGCGATCGGCCAGGCGCTCCAGGGCGACACCTCGGCGCTGTCCAAGGCGCTCTCGCATCTTTTTCTGCCGGCCTTGTCGCTGGGGCTGGGGCAAGCCGCCATTATCAGCCGGCTGGTTCGGGTTTCGGTGCTCGAAGTGGTCCATGAGGATTTCGTCCGTACCGCACGCGCCAAGGGCCTCGGGCGCCCCCGGGTGATGCTGATCCACGTGCTGCGCAATGCCCTGCTGCCGATCATCTCGGTCATCGGCCTGCGTTTTGGCGTGCTGCTGGCCGGCGCCGTGCTGACCGAGGCGATCTTTGCATGGCCGGGCCTGGGGCAATTGATCGTCCTGGCCGTCTCCCAGCGCGACCTGCCCTTGATCCTGGGCCTGTTGCTGGTCTTTGCCCTGATGTTCGCCATTGTGAACCTGATCGTCGACCTGATCTACGGCGTCGTGGATCCCCGGGTCAGCCTGGAGTGAAAAAGATGTTGAACACGCTTTTGCGCAATCCCTCCCTGCTGATTGGAGGGGTGATCGTGCTGACCCTTGGAGTGATCGCCATCCTGGCTCCGGCGCTGGCCACCCATGGCGTCGAGCAGATGGACATGGCCAATCGCCTGCAGGGTCCAAGCGCCGCCCATTGGCTGGGCACCGATAATTTCGGCCGTGATCTGTGGACGCGCCTCGCTTATGGGGCCCAGCTTTCCCTTGGCGTCTCGGCCCTTGCCGTCTCGCTCTCGGTGCTGCTCGGCACCACTATTGGTCTGGTCGCGGGCTATTTCGGCGGCTGGGTGGATATGGTGTTGATGCGGATAACCGATATTTTCCTAGGCTTTCCGGCCCTCATCCTCGCCATGGCGGTCGTGGCGGTGATCGGACCGGGCACGCCAAATCTGGTCGCTGCGATGGTGCTGGTGTTCTGGACCGAATATGCCCGGGTGATCCGGGCGACGACCCTTAGCCTGAGAAGCCGGGCTTATGTGGACGCCGCGCTCACCGGCGGCGCCTCGCATCTCAAGATCCTCTTCCGCGAGATCCTGCCCAATGCGCAGGGGCCGATCATCGTGCTCGCCACCCTGGGCTTCGGCACGGCCATCATCACCGAAAGCGCCCTGTCGTTTCTCGGCTTCGGTGTTCGCCCGCCGGCCCCCACCTGGGGCGGCACCTTGGCCTATGGCACGCGGTTCCTCTCGCAATCGCCCTGGCTCAGTTTCGCGTCGGGCCTCACCATCATGCTGGCCTGCCTTGGCTTCAACCTGCTCGGAGACGGGCTGCGCGATATGCTCGATCCGCGGAGCCGCTTGCGCGACGGAGGAGCGACAGCATGACCGCCCCCCTGCTTTCCGTGCGCAATCTCGAGGTCGGTTTTGCCACCTCGGCCGGCCACACCCCCGTGGTTCACGGCGTCTCCTTCGACCTTGAGGCGGGCAAGACGCTGGCGCTGGTCGGCGGGTCCGGCTCGGGCAAGAGCGTGATCGCCATGTCCCTGATGCAATTGCTGGATGCCAGAACCAGCAAAGTCTCGGGCCAGGCCTGGCTCGGAGGCCGCGATCTGCTGGCGCTTTCCGAGCGCCAGATGCAGGCGGTTCGCGGCAACGAGATCGGCATGATCTTCCAGGAGCCGATGACCTCGCTCAATCCGGTCCTGACCGTGGGCTATCAATTGTCCGAAGCGCTGAGGCGGCATCGGGGCCTGTCGAGCCGAGAGGCGCTCGAGGAAGCGGGGCGGCTCCTTGAAAAGGTCCGTATTCCTGCCGCCAGGAGCCGGTTGTCCGAATATCCGCACCGCCTCTCGGGCGGCATGCGCCAGCGCGTGATGATCGCCATGGCCATGGCCTGCCGGCCAAGGCTACTGATCGCGGACGAACCCACGACGGCGCTCGACGTCACCGTCCAGTCGCAGATTCTGGACCTGATGCGCATCCTTCAGGAGGAGGAAGGGACCACCATTCTCTTCATCACCCACGATATGGGCGTGGTCGCCGAAGTCGCGGACCGCACGCTTGTGCTGCATCGGGGCAGAGTGATCGAGGAAGGGGATACCGCCCATCTGTTCAACGCCGCAAAGGCGCCGTACACTTTGGGCCTGCTTGCGGCGGTGCCGCGCCTCGGGTCCATGCGGGGCATCGAGCAGCCCATGCGTTTTCCCGAAATCGACGCCCAGACAGGCGCCGCGCTCGCCCCTGCCCCGCGCTCTGACACGGCGCGCCACGGCGAAAAGCCGGTGCTCGCGGTGCGTGGCCTGACCAAGCGGTTCGACCTCCAATCGGGACTGTTGCGCCGGGTGACGGCCCGGGTTCACGCCGTCGAAAATGTCGACCTGACCTTGCAGCGCGGGGAAACCCTTGCCCTTGTGGGGGAGAGCGGCTGTGGGAAATCGACCCTTGGGCGCTCCCTGATGCAACTGCAGTCGATCACTTCAGGCGAAGTGGAAATCAGCGGCATCACGCTGGGCAAGCGGAACTCCAAAGAGGTCAAGCGCCATATCCAGATGGTGTTCCAGGACCCCTTTGCCAGCCTCAATCCGCGCATCCGCGTCGGGGACAGCATAGCCGCGCCCCTGATCGACAATCGCCTCGCCAGCCCGAGCGCGGCATGGGAGCGGGCGCGCGAACTGCTTCATCTGGTTGGGCTTGACCGTGACATGGTCGAGCGCTATCCGCACGAATTTTCCGGCGGACAACGCCAGCGCATCTGCATTGCCAGAGCGCTGATGCTGGAGCCCCAGATCATCGTGGCCGACGAGGCGGTGTCGGCGCTCGATGTCACCGTGAAGACGCAGGTGCTCAATCTGATGCTCGAGCTACAGGAAAGGCTGGGCCTGTCCTACCTGTTCATTTCCCACGACATGGCGGTGGTCGAGCGCGTGTCGCATCGCGTGGCGGTGATGTATCTGGGCCAAATCGTTGAATCCGGACCCCGCTCCGCGATCTTTGAAAACCCGACCCACCCCTATACCAAGCGTCTCCTCGCCGCCGTGCCGGTTCCAGATCCGGCACGCCGCCACGCCGCGCGGACCTTGTCCAATCACACGATCAAGAGCCCGATCTTTCCGGTCAACCATGTCCGCCCCCAGCCGAGCTACCGCCAGATCGGGCCGCACCATGTGGTGCAGGATTGGAACGAGAGCGACTGGCTCTAGTTCATGTCTGCCGAAAGTGGCCCCGGTTTCGCGGAAAAAGACCCGCGTAAAAACAAAGCGCTAAAGCGAATGGAGCTGATCTGAAAGATCGCGATCCGCTTTAGAGCATCGGACCGAAAAGTGTACTCACGGTTTTCGGGCAATCCGATGCGTAAACAAGGAATTAGAGCGGCAATTTGCGTTCGACAG